>CAVDMZ010000123.1:0-4176 GCA_963610115.1 Duodenibacillus sp. | reverse complement strand
TATCCAAGACTTTTAACAAACCTCCTCCAGTCTCATATGTGTCTGAACCTAAACATTCTGTTTGCGGGAACGGCCAAGATTTGATAGGATAAAGGTTCAGCTATGGCTTTAGAGGAAAAACTAAAACTAAGTACGCTCTTGCCCGCGCGGCGGATTTTCTTGTTCGGCGACCTAGCCGATAAGCAGGAAGTCCTAGACCGTCTCTTGCGTGTGCTGTGCCCGGAAGGCGGGCCATTAGACCGCCGGGAGGTGGCGCGTCAACTGGCTGAGCGGGAGAAGGGAATTTCCACCACCTTGGATACGGGGCTGGCCCTGCCGCATGTGCGCCTGGAGGAGCTGGAGCAGTTTGAAGCGGCCTTGGCCGTACTGCCCCAAGGTCTGCCCGATCCGGCGGCGCATCAGCAAATCAAGGTTTTGTTTCTTTTGCTTTCTCCGGCGCGCCCGGCTTTTTTTCAAAAACATTTGCAAATTCTGGGGCTGCTGGCGCAAACCTTTACGCCGGATTTAATGGCCCGCTTGGACGCCTGCTCCACCGCGGCGCAAGCGGCTCAGATTTTAGCAGATACAGAAAAGGACCCTACCCTATGATTTATAAAGTAGTCAAGTACGGAGACCCCATTCTCCGCCAAAAACTAAAACCGACGGATTTTAAAACGCTGGAGCCTATTTTGCCCCAACTGATTAAGGATATGGAGGAAACCTGCCTGTCCGTACACGGGGTGGGCTTGGCGGCCAACCAAATCGGTTTGAGTTACCGCATGGCGGTGATTTTGATTCCCTCCTCGGACAAAAAGGACGCCCCGCTCAAACGCGTGGTCATCATCAACCCGGAACTGGTGGAAAAGCACGGCGAAGTGATGGAAGAGGAGGGGTGCCTCTCCTTGCCGGGGCTGTGGGTGGAAATCCCGCGCGCCACGGATGTAACCTTGGAATTTACCGACGAAACCGGGGCGCGCCAGCGCGTGCGGGCCCGGGGCCTGCTGGCCAAGGCATTCCAGCACGAAATGGACCACTTGGACGGCCAACTGTTTATAGACCATGCCGACCCGGCCCTCAAACCCGCCATTAAACGCGAAATCAAAAAATTGCGCAAGGAATGGCTCTAACCGCCGTTTTTACCGCCCAATTTTTCCGTCCGCCTTTTGTTTACCGCCCTTGAGCGGAACAGACAAAGGGCGGATTTTTGTATAGACTTTTTTTGTAAATACCCCGGGGGCCGCGAGGTCAACGGCAAGACACGGCCACCGGCAAGGGCGAAAGGCCGCAATGGCTTTTTTCCCATATAAAAACCCCCGCTGTTTAGAGCGGGGGTTTGGCTGTCTAAAAGACTTATTTGCCTTTGGCGTGTTTGACCGGCTCGCCGTAGTAAGCCTTCAAATACAAGTCTTTGATTTCGCTGACCAGCGGATAGCGGGCATTGCCGCCGGTGCACTGGTCATCAAAGGCCAGCTCGGAGAGTTGGTCCAAGTTATCCAAAAACTCCTTCTCCGGGATGCCGTATTCCTTGAGCGATTTAGGAATGTCCAATTTGTGTTTGAGCTCTTCCACCATTTCAATGAGCTTTTGCACTTTGGCGTCTTTATCCTCGCCCATTTTGTTGTGGGGCAGCAAGAAGTCCACAATCTTGGCATAGCGGCCTTTGACAAACGGATATTTATACTGCGGGAACAAGCCCTGCTTGGTCGGTTTGTCGGTAGCGTTAAACTCAATGACATAGCTAAGCAGCAACGCATTGGCCAACCCGTGCGGAACGTGGTACATGGCACCCAGTTTGTGCGCCATAGAGTGGCACAGTCCCAAAAAGGCGTTGGCAAAGGCCATACCGGCAATGGTAGCCGCGTAGTGCATTTTTTCGCGGGCATTGATGTCTTTGGCACCCAAGGTATAGGATTTTTCCAAGTATTTGAACACCAAACGCATTGCTTCCAAGGCTTGCCCTTCGGTAAAGTTGGTGGAATACACGGAGGTATAAGCCTCAATGGCGTGGGTCAATACGTCCAACCCGGACCAAGCGGTCAGTTTCTTAGGCATACCGAGTACAAATTCGGGGTCAATAATGGCCATATCCGGGGTTAAGGCATAGTCGGTAATGGCGTATTTGGTGCCCGTTTTTTCATCGGTAATAATGGTAAACGGCGTCACTTCAGAGCCGGTGCCGGAGGTGGTCGGGATAGCGACCATGGTGGCCTTTTTGCCCAACGGAGGAGCCGCATAAATGCGTTTGCGGATATCCATAAAGCGCATGGCGATGTCTTCAAAGCTCGTGTCCGGGTTTTCGTACATCAGCCACACCATTTTGGCCTCGTCCATAGCAGATCCGCCGCCCAAGCCGATGATGATATCGGGCTGCCAGAAATTGGCAATGTCCAAAGCGGCCTGTACGTTGGAAATGTTCGGATCGGGCAATACATTGGAGAAAACGCGGAACTTGATGTTCAAGTTTTCCAATACATCGGCCACCGCGCGGACGTGGCCCAACTGCTCCATGGTTTTGTCCGTGATGATGTAGGCGCGCTGCTTGCCGGAGAGTTCAGCCAAGGCCTGCGGGAGCGCACCGCGTTTGAAATAAATTTTCTGCGGTACCTTGTACCAATACATATTTTCGCGGCGTTCCGCGACGGATTTGACGTTCATAAGATGTTTCACCCCAATGTTTTCGCTGACGGAGTTGCCGCCCCAAGAGCCGCAGCCCAAGGTAAGCGACGGGGCCAGCTTGAAGTTGTACACATCGCCAATGGCGCCCTGCGAAGAGGGGATGTTAATCAGCGTGCGGGCCGTGGGCATATCTTTAAACTGGTCAATATGCTCCTCGTTAGATTCGTCGGTATAAAGCACCGAGGTATGTCCGGCGCCACCGTACAAAATCAAGTCGCGCGCCAGTTCCACCGCGTGCTTAAAATCTTTGGCGCAGTAGAAACCCAACACGGGGGAAAGTTTTTCGCGGGCGAAAGGTTCCTCGTCGCACACTTTGGCGGCTTCGGCAATCAGGATTTTGGTGCCGGCGGGCACTTTAATTCCGGCCAACTCGGCAATCTTGACGGCGCTTTGCCCCACGATAGCGGAGTTGAGTTTGCCGTTGACCACAATGGTTTCGGCCAATTTCTTGCGGTCCTTGCCCGTTACAAAGTGGCAGCCGCGGGCGATAAATTCGTCCTTGACTTGTTCATACACGCTCTGCTCCACGATGACGGATTGCTCGCTGGCGCAAATCATCCCGTTATCAAAGGTTTTGCTCATAATGATAGAGCTGACGGCCATTTTGATATTGGCGGTGGCGTCAATGACGGCCGGGGTATTGCCCGCGCCGACGCCGATGGCCGGTTTGCCGGAGGAATAGGCGGCTTTCACCATGCCCGGGCCGCCGGTGGCCAAAATCAGGTTAATGTGCGGGTGGTGCATCAAGGCGTTAGAAAGCGGCATCGTCGGGCTTTCAATCCAGCCGATGATGTCCTTCGGAGCCCCGGCGGCGACGGCCGCATCCAGCACAATCTTCGCCGCGGCGATGGTGCATTTTTTAGCACGCGGGTGCGGAGAAAACACAATGCCGTTGCGGGTCTTTAGGGCCAGCAGGCTTTTGAAAATAGCGGTAGAGGTCGGATTGGTGGTGGGCACCACGCCGGCAATCACGCCGATCGGCTCGGCCACTTGGCGGTACCCAAAGGCGTCGTCGTCAGACAAAACGCCGCAGGTCTTGGTGTCCTTGTACTGGTTGTAAATGTATTCGGAAGCGAATTGGTTTTTGATAACCTTATCTTCCATGACGCCCATGCCCGTTTCGGCCACGGCCATTTTGGAAAGAGGAATACGGTTCTGCGCCGCGGCAATGGCCGCCGCGCGGAAGATTTTGTCCACTTGTTCTTGCGTGTACGTCGCGTAGATGCGCTGGGCTTTCTTGACCTTGTCCACCACTTGGGTCAAGTGGGCCAACTCTTGCGGGGTGGCTTCCACGGGCGCAGCTGCTTTTTTCTTGTCCGCCATAAGTCTATCTCCTTGTGTAAATATCTAAAAAAATCTATCGTGTAGATATTTTTATATCCATATGATACCTGTTTTGGAAAATCTTGTCAATGCACCGAGAGAATAAAAAAATAAAATTTGACAAAAAGGTTTTTTACGGGTATGATGTAGATATTGAAATATCTAGCAGTTTTTTAAAGGAGTCTCTCTTTTATGAAC
>CAVDMZ010000122.1:0-4197 GCA_963610115.1 Duodenibacillus sp. | reverse complement strand
ATGAAAAACCGTTCTACGGGCCGTTTAGGCCGTTTGTTTAATGCCGTCATCCCCGGGGTTGTAGTGCGCAAATTGCCCGGAGCTGTTGTCCCCTCTCACGCCGTCACCCTGGAAGGTTGTTGTCCAGGGTCCGTCGTTTATCAAGTAAGAAAAACAACAGATGCTGGACTAAAACCTTCCAGCATGACCTTGTGTAAGGAACGGCGAGGCGGCTTTACGCTGATTGAGTTGTTAGTTGTGGTCCTCATTATCGGCATTTTGGCCGCTATTGCCTTGCCGCAGTATCAGGTGGCGGTGCTGAAAAGCCGTTATGTACAGTTGCAAATCTTGGCCAATTCTTTTTTTGACGCGGAAGAATTTTATTCTTTAGCCAATGGAACCTATACCCTTGATTTTACAGAGTTGGGAATAGACATCCCTGCGGGTTGGACCCTTTCAGAAAATAAAAAGGGGATATATGATGGAAAAGGGACACAGTGTACTTTAAATGACGGAACTGGAAATGGGAAAACACTGACCGTATATTGTTCTTATAGCGGTCTTATGTATTATCGTCCCTCTAAATATGTGCGTTTGTGTGGTGCTATGAGTGCTACAGCGCAAAAAGTGTGCAAGAGTTTAGGGGGTGTTCATTTTCGAACAATTCCTAGGAGTTACACATACTATACCCTGCCATAAAGTTTTTAGAGAGGGGAATGGGTGCGCCGGACGGCAAACAAAAGGGCCGCCAGCATGCTGGAAGGGTCTGCTTTTTAATGCGAAATTATTGGGGTTCGGTGGGGGCGCTTTGCGTCGTTTCCGGCTTTGTTTCCGGCTCGTGCTTGGGCGCGTCCGCCGTTTCCTCTTGCGGGGTGTATTTTAAATCCAAGGCGGCAAACACGGCTCCGCGGTTTTCGTTGAGCCAGCGGCGGTGCGCCTTGTATTCCGGGCAATATTGCGCTACCAACTGCCAATATTGCGCACCGTGGTTCATATGTACCAGATGCGACAGTTCATGCACAATCAGGTAATCCCGCACGGCCGCGGGTATTTTGATGATGTGATAGGTGTAGTTGATGTTTTTTTTGGCGGAGCAGCTAGCCCACAGCGATTGTTGGTTTTTTACCGTAATATTGTTAAATTCCACGCCCATTTTTTGCGCCCATTCGGCAGTTTGGGCCCGCAAGACTTCCCCGGCTTTTTCACGCAGCCAATGCCCGGCCAAGGCGTTGGGGTCGGCCTGCGGGTTTTGCAGATAAATATGAAAGCAATCTCCGGCAAAATCCACCCCTTCCGCTTGGTCCGGGGTCAGGTGGACACGGGCGGGATAGAGCTTGCCCTCGTACAAAATCTTGCCCGATTCGCTCCCGGCGTTTTCCTCCGGGCCGCCAAACACTTCCGGCAGCTCTTTTTTAAGCCGTTCAATAAATAATTTTACGTCGCTGATGACTGTTTGGGTGTCTGCCATAATTTTATTATAGCAATTTCCTTTTGCGGCTTTGTATCCGTCCGCGCGGAAAATTGCTTAAACACCGTGAATATTTTATACAATAGTCCTATATATGGGAGGAAAGCAAGTGAGCTCAACGAACCTCAAAAAAACTCCGCTCTGCGCCGCCTGTGAGGCCGCCGGCGGGAAAATGGTGGATTTCCACGGGTGGCTTTTGCCCGTGCAGTTTGACAGCATTATTGCCGAGCATAAGGCCGTGCGTGAGGGGGCCGGGATGTTTGACGTTTCCCATATGGGGCAAGTGTTTGTAGAAGGGCCCGGCGCGTGGAATTTTTTGCAGTACGTCAACACCAACCAAATCAAAAATACGCCCGCCGCAGGCACCTATTCGCATATTACCGACGAGCAGGGGCACATTATTGACGATGCCATTTCCTTTTGCTTAACCCCGGAAAAATTTTTGGTGGTCGTCAACGCCGCTTGCCTAGATACCGATGTGGCGTGGTTTAAAAAGCACGCCGCCGGGTTTGACGTTAAAATCACCGACGACAGCGCCCGCTGGGGTATGATTGCCTTGCAGGGGCCGCAGGCCTTGGCGCAGGCGTCTTGCCTGATTGGGGGCGTGCAAGCGATGCCCCGTTTTACTATCAAGGAAGTTACGCTCTTTGGCGCGCCGGGCTATGTAACCCGCACGGGCTACACCGGGGAGGACGGCGTGGAAATCATGGCCAGCCCCGAGGCGATTGTGAAGGTTTGGGACGCTTTGCTTAAAGCCGGGGTCAAGCCCTGCGGTTTGGGCGCGCGCGACGTGCTGCGGTTGGAAGCGGGCTACCTGCTTAACGGCGTGGACGCCGACGGCCGCCAAACCCCGTACGAGGCCGGCTGCGGCTGGGTGGTCAAACTGATGAAAGACCATTTCATCGGCAAAGACGCCTTGCAGGCGCAAAAGGCCGCCGGGCTGACGCGCCGCTTGACGGGCTTTGTGCTGACGGGGCCCGGAGTGCCCCGCGGGGGATGCAAAGTATTTAAAGACGGGGCCGAGGTGGGGCTGCTGACCAGCGGCACTTATTCGCCCTTGTTTAAAGGCATTGCCGTAGGGTATGCCGACGTGGCTTTGCAGGAAGGAGATGCAGTGGAAATAGAAGTACACGGGCGGAAAATTCCGGCCAAAAAAACCAAAACACCGTTTTACAAAAACCGGGTATAACTCCGGTTTGAGGAGAAGATATGCATACGGCAGAAAACAGCAAATACGCCAAAACCCACGAATGGACCCATTTGGAGGGCGACGTCGCTACCGTGGGAATCAGCGAGCACGCCCAGCAGGAAATCGGCGATATCGTTTTTATTGACTTGCCCAAGGTGGGGCAAAAGGTGGCCGCGGGGCAAAACTGCTGCGTGGTGGAATCGGTAAAGTCCGCCAGCGAAATTTACGCTCCGCTCAGCGGCGAAATTGTGGAAGTCAATGAGGCCCTAAACGCCGACCCGGCTTTGGTCAACCGCGAAGCGCACGGAAACGGCTGGCTGTTTAAAATCAAGGCCTCGGCCCCGGCGGAATACGAGGCCCTGCTGGACTTGGACGCCTACAAACAAACCCTTGCCTAAACAAATAGGACGCTCCCCCGTCTTTGCGGCGGGGGATTTTTAAAAGAGGTTCTTTATGTTTACATCCAATACCCCTGAAAACATCCAAGAAATGTTGGCCAAAATCGGCGTGGAAAAAGTGGAGGATTTGTTTGCCGCTGTTCCCGCGGAGGTGCGCTACCCCGCCTTGCAGCTGCCCCCGGCCCTGACCGAGGGCGCTTTAACCCGTCACTTGCAGGAACTGGCGGGCAAAAACAAACCCTTGTCTAATTTTATCGGCGCCGGGTGCGAGGAGCATTTTATCCCGGCGGCCGTAAACGCACTCAGCAGCCGCGGCGAATTTTTAACCGCCTATACGCCCTATCAGGCCGAAGCCAGCCAAGGCACCCTGCAAACGATTTACGAATTTCAAAGCTGTATCTGCGAACTGTTTGATATGGACGTATGCAGCGCCTCCCATTATGACGGAGCCACCGCGCTGGCCGAGGCCTGCGCTGCTTGCCTGCGCGTGAATAACAAAACCAAAATTTTGTATTCCGCCGGGCTGCACCCGCATTACATTGAGGTACTCAAAACCTATTTGAAACATACCCCCGGTTTAACCCTGCAGGAAGTGCCCTTGCAAAACGGCACGGTGGATTTGGCCGCGCTCCAAGCGGCGCTGACCCCGGAAGTTTCTTGCTTTGCCGTGGCTGGGCCGAACTTTTTGGGGCAGCTGGAGCCGCTGGAGGACATTTCCGCTTTGGTACACGCGGCGGGGGCCCTGCTGGTGGCGGTGGCTAAGCCGCTAGCTTTGGGGGTGCTGCATACACCCGGCCAGTACGGGGCGGATTTTGCTGTGGCGGAAGGGCAGCCCTTGGGCAATGCCATGAATTTTGGCGGTCCGGGCTTGGGCATTTTTACATGCAAAAAAGAATACGTCCGCCAAGTGCCCGGACGCATTGTGGGCTTGGCCAAAGACAAGGACGGCAAACGTTCCTTTGTGCTGACCTTGCAAGCGCGCGAACAGCATATCCGCCGCGAACGCGCCGCCTCTAATATTTGCTCCAATGAAGCACTCTGCGCCCTCAACGCCGTGATTTACCTGACCTTATTGGGCCCGGCGGGGCTGCGGGAAGTGGCTGAGCTGAATTTGGAGCGTGCCCACCGGCTGAAGGATCTGCTGGTGGCGGACGGGCACAAAG
>CAVDMZ010000121.1:0-4212 GCA_963610115.1 Duodenibacillus sp. | reverse complement strand
AAAAAAAACATTAGGCAAGTGTTTTAAAACAGGGAGCCAACTTCCACGACGAGAAAAAGAAAAAAACAAATAAGGCTGGGATTCCCGATTACAACCTTCGGGAATGACGGCTTTTTATAACAGCCTTATTGTCTCATTCACGTCGTCATCCCCGAGTGTTTCTATCGGGGATCTCAACCGCTTTTGCCGTTCTGCCGTTCGTCGTTCACGCAGCGGCCATCAGAGCGTTTATAAAAAATAAAATTTCATACAAAAATCCGCCTTTTGTCTGAGGCGCGGTCTAGCGGCAAATTAAAGGCAGAAAAAAGGCGGGAAAGAAAACTCTCTCCCGCCGGATAAAGGCAAAATAAGCCTATTTGGTTTTGGCTTTCTTCACGGCCTCCACCACCTTGGGCATCAGCTGGCGCGCATCGCCGACAAAACCGTATTTGCATACGTTAAAAATCGGTGCATTGGCGTCCTTGTTCACGGCGATAATCACATCGCTGTGCTCCATCCCCACAATGTGTTGCACCGCGCCGGAAATCCCGCACGCCACATACAGCTTAGCCGCCACGGTAACGCCGGATTGGCCCACCTGTTTTTCTTTGGGTTTGAGCCCCAAATCAATCGCCGCGCGGGAAGCGCCTACTGCACCGCCCAGCTCCGCCGCCAGTTGCTCCAGCATATCAAAACCTGTCTGGTCTTTCATCCCGCGGCCTCCGGCAATTACCACCTCGGCCTCGTCCAACTTGTCTTGGGCGGCGTTTTCATCAAAATGTTTGCTAATAATACGCACCTTTCCGGCCGCCGCGGGCACGGGAATCATCTCGCTCACAATCTGCGCCATACTGCCCGGGCGCGTTACCACCTTCTTGAACACATTGGGGCGCACTGTGGACATCTGCGGGCGGTAGTCCGGGCATTTGATGTCGGCCATAATGTTACCGCCAAAGGCCGGGCGGGTTTGAATGAGCAGCCCGTCGGCAATAGACAAACCCGTGCAATCGGCCGTCAAACCCACAAACAGCTCCGAGGAAATCCGCGGGGACAAATCGCGCCCAATGTAAGTGGACGGATAAAGCACCACGCTGGGGCTGTATTTTTTAATCAACGTGACCATGGCATGGGCGTATGCGGCGGTATTGTAATCATGGTAGGCCGGGCTGTTGACCGCGTAAATCTTATCCGCGCCGTAAGAGGACAATTCGGCAAAATATTTGTCCACGCCGTCGCCGATGACCACCGCGCAAAGCTCTTGGCCCAACTGGTCGGCCAATTCGCGCCCCTTGCTGAGCAATTCAAAGCCCACAGGACGGACCTTTTGGGTTTTGCCGTCGTCGGAAATTTCAATAAAGGCCCATACGCCCTTGTAGGCGGAAAGGTCCTTCTTCACAGCCCCCGCCGCCGGCAAAGACAAGGCCTTGACCGGGCAGACGCTCACGCACGCGCCGCACATCGTGCAGCTGGCATTGGGCACCGCTTTGCGGTTGACTAAGGAGAGCGCCCCAAACGGGCAGGTGCCTACGCACTTGCCGCAACCTACGCAGTTAGAAGCTACTTGAATCATTTGACAAAACTCTCCTTTTTCAAAATTTCAACAAACTTGGCCGCCATTTCCTCTGCCGAGCCGGAGATCATCTCGCCTTTTGGGCGGGCCGCCGGCGGGAAAATGCGCGACACGCGCGTGGGTGAGCCTTCCAGCCCCAGCTTGTGCGGGTCGGCGCCGATGTCGGCCGCCGTCCACACGGACACTTGTTTGTCCTGCGCCTTGTGCGCCGCCAGAAAAGAGGGATATTTGGGCGCGTAATCGGACGGCATCGTCATGGTAATGAGCACCGGCAAATCGGCCTGCATAATTTGGTGGCCGCCCTCAATGAGTTTTTTCACCACGGCGCATTGGCCGTCGCTATCTACGCTGTCGCAAAAAGTAATTTGTGAAATGCCCAAGTGAAAGGCAATGCCCGGGCCGGTTTGGGCGGTGTCGCCGTCAATAGCCATTTGGCCGCAGAGAATCAGATCATACGGGCCGATTTTCCGAACCGCCGTAGCCAAAGCATAAGAAGTGGCCCAGGTATCGGATCCGGCAAACGCGCGGTCGGAGAGCAAGACACCCTCGTCGGCGCCCAAGGCCAAGGCCAAGCGCAGCACGGCCACCGCCTGATTGGGGCCCATGGACAGCACCGTCACTTTGGCCCCCGTCTTGGCCTTAATGGCTAAGGCTTTCTCCAGCGCGTAGTGGTCGTAGGGGTTTAAAATGCTGGGCACACCGGCGCGGATCAGGGTGCCGGTCTTGGGGTCCACCTTGACTTGGGTGGAATCGGGTACTTGTTTAATACAGACGATAATGTTCATGGCGTTTCCTTATGCTTTAAAAGTATCGCGGAGTTTGGCAGAGACCAAATCTTCGTCGTTAATCAAGCCGGTCATTTTTTCCTCAATACCGGCCAGGTTTACCGCCGCAGACAAATCCTGCGCAGACGCGGCGCCCACGCCCAAGATAAGTTTCATTCCCTCGGTGGCTACTTTAAACGCGCTCAAGCGGGCGTTCACGCGCGACATAATTTTGAGTGTATTTAAATCAAAGCGGCTGCCCTCGGTGACTTTGCCTTCGGCGCATTGGCGCGCAAAGACCGCGGCCACTTCGGCCTCGCTGATGAGGTCGCCCAGCATAAAGGTAATATACTGGTGGCGGGTCAATTTTTGTGCGCGGCAGTCCTCCAGCACGCGGGCCAAGGCTCTAAAACCCAAGGCCACACTGTCGGCCCCCACGTCGGGGTGTTGGGCGTGCAGGGCTTCAAACTCTTCGGCCTGTTTGACATAATATTGGCCTCGGGTTTTGAGGTGCTCCTGCCAGCGGCCGCGGAAGATGGTCATCTCCAGCACTTCGCTGGTGCCCTCGTAAATGCAGGTAATTTTTACATCGCGTTTGATTTTTTCTACGGCAAATTCTTTGGTGTAGCCAAAACCGCCCATGGCTTGTATGGCGTCCTCGGCCGCTTTGTTGCCCGATTCCGTGGCATACAATTTGGCGATGGCACCCTCGGTGGCCAAGCCGTGGTTATTGACCTCCAGCTGTTTGGCCGTCCAATCAATGTAAGCGCGGGCCGCTTCAAAACGCACATAATGCGGCGTGATGAGCTTTAACATAAAGCCCTGTTTTTGGGCCAGCGGACCGCCGGCCTGAATGCGCTGCTGGGCATACATGAGGGCAGTTTCTACGGCCTCTTCGCCGCCGCCCAACCCAAAGGCAGCCACCATCAAGCGGGTATAACCAAAAACCGCCTGCGCCTGCAAAAAGCCCTTGCCCTCCTCTAAACCGATTAGGTTTTCGGCCGGGACATATACCTCGTCAAACGCCAAGCCCGCCGTGTTAGAGAGGCGGATGCCGTGTTTGTCCTCGTGCGCGTCTTGGGTAAAGCCGGGGGTGCCTTTTTCTACAATAAACCAGCTCGGGCCGCCCGGGGCCAAGGCCAGCACGGTGTAAATATCGGCCACGCCGCCGTTGGAAATCCACATTTTGCTGCCGGTAATTTTGTAACCGACGATTTTGCCGTCTTTTTCTACGCGCTCGGCCCGGGTGCGCAAGGACACCAAGTCAGAGCCTGCGTCGGCTTCCGTCGCGCCATAAGCGACCAGCTTGTTTTCGTGCGCGATTTTTTGGAACCATTTGGCTTTTTGCTCCGGCGTACCGCCTACGTTAATCGGGTCGCTGCCCAAGAAGGTGGCAAACACCCCCGTGGCAATGCCCAAGTCAATGCGGGCCAGCTGCTCGCAGACGCGGTAAATCTCGGTGGTTTGGCCGCCCAAGCCGCCGTATTCTTCCGGAATAAGCAAAAGATGTACGCCCAATACGTCATGGTCATACATCTCTTTTAAAATCTCTAAAGGAATTTCATTCTTCGCGTCATGCTGGCGGAGAAATTCGTGGGAAATGCGGTTCTTGGCATATTGCTTCAAACTATCCAGCATCAAGTTCCGCGTGATCAGGTCGTTTTTAGCCATGGGATACTCTCTCCATTTCTTATATTATAGTAATGATACCAATTTTTGAGTGCCGCCGCACCCATAAAACGGCAATCCAAGGCCAGGAATTGCTTATACTGTGGTATAAGAATCCCCCGGTATAGCCGGGGGATAGTTATTACATCTAAAATAAATTTAGGGAAGCTGATAGTAATCCCAATCCTGAGCATCTGTAAAATCAGCCTGGTTCTTCCCGCTCAAGGAGCG
>CAVDMZ010000120.1:0-4234 GCA_963610115.1 Duodenibacillus sp. | reverse complement strand
CCTCTGTATTGTTTCATTATAAAATATTTGCAGGCGCTTGTCTTTCATACTCCAGCAGCTCCGCCGAAACCGAACCGATAAATACCTCTACTTTCATTTTAACGGGCATTTTGTACTCATCGTCGGTGAGCCACACCTTTAAGCTTTTGCCCTTAGAAACGAAAATTCCTTCCCCGCGGATTTGCGGCTCCACCACCACGCAGTCAAAGCTGCCCGCGGCGGTTTTGACACGCTCTTTTTTGAGCACCTTGACCACCAGCGGGTATTGTTTTTCGCGGTTGACGATGTCAAACACTACCTCTTGGCCGACGGAAAGCTGTTGCGTGCGCACATAGTATAGCGAGCTGAGCATATCCAAAACGGGGATTTCCAGCGGGCCCTCTATCGGGCGGGGAGCTTGTTTCTTTTGTACTTGGCCGACATATTTTTGGGCGGCATAGTCAAAGCGCACCCATTCATCGCGCCGGTAACTGCCTTCGCGCACGCTTTGGCCGTAGCCCAAGGAGTAAAATTTTTCCGCGTCCAACCACGACTGGTTCACGTCGCGCACTTTAAACACCGCGTCTATGACCGGGGCGGAAAAGGCCGTCGTTTGCAGCAAGTAAGCCGCGCGTCCGTTGACAGACACCAGCCCCCGGTTGCGGATATAGGCCGTGCCGGCCTTCACAAAGGAATAATAAAGGCCGTATTTGAGCTGCTCATAGGCCCACGGGGCGTTTTGCCGTGCGGACGGGTCGGGCGGTAAAACCGCATAGGGATGCAAGGCGCGGCCCGTAAAATCTATTAATTTTTCGTTCTCAAAAACCGCTTGGTCCGCCGCGGGCGAAGCCGGGGCGGGCGCAGGGGCGATATCGGGCATATTCCGCGCGGCCGTGGCGGCGGGGGCCGGATTGCTTTCTTCCATAGCGGCGGGCCTTACAGGAAGGACGGCTGCCGTTTGAGTTGCTTGGGCCGCCACGGGTTGGCCTGTCGGGTCTTGCGCGGGTGGCAGAGAAACCGCCGTTTCCGTGGAGGATGCCGCCGCCGGGGCGGGGGACACGGGGCCGGCGGGCAAGGGCTGCGCTGCGTGGCACGCGGCCAATAAACCGACCCCCAAAACGAGTAAGTTCCGGCGATGTGTTTTTAGCATTTTTGTTTTAAGATAAACCGCACCGCGGCCGCCATATCGGGCGCAATAAAATCCGGCTTTAAATCCGGGTATTTTTTCAAATGGTTTTTACCGTTGGCGGTGGTCATTAAAATGCTCTGGCAACCCAGCCCGCGGCCAAAGAGCACATCGGCCTTTTTGTCGCCCACCATAAAGGAGCGGGCCGGGTCAATGTGGTATTTTTTAATCAGCTGCTCGCCCAGCAAAGTGCCCGGCTTGCGGCAGGCGCAGTTTTGGCCGGGGGCGTGGGGGCAAAAGACTATCTCGTCTATGACCACCGGGCGCAGCAGCTCCCGCAGGCGCGCATGCACGGCATGGACTTCTTTTTCCGTAAAATAGCCCCGTCCGATGCCGGACTGGTTAGAGACGATAAAAAGATGAAACCCCGCCTTTTGCAAGCGCAACAAGGCTGCCTGGACGGGGGCGTAAAGGACTACGCGGGCCGGGTCGCTTAAATAGGTGCCCGGTTTTTCATGGATTAAGGTGCCGTCGCGGTCAAAAAAGACGGCTTTTATTTGATTTTGCATTCGGGATGCTCCGTAAACCAGCGGGCGGCCTCCGCCTCGCGTTTCCAGCGGTTATGCGCCCAAAGCCAATTTTCCGGGTTTTGGCGGATCCAGCTTTCGTAAATATCCGTCAGCTGGCGCACAAAAGCGCGGATGTGCTCCGGGCTGTATTTCTTGGGGGGGAGTAAGGGGTCTTGCACGGTGCAGACGAGGCGGCCGTTTTCCCGTGTGACCGCCACCGGAAAAACCGGCACTTGCAGGCGGATGGCCAACAGCGCCGTAATGGGCGACACCGCCGCCGGACGGCCCAAAAAGTGCATAAAAATTTCACTCGCCACCACATTTTGGTCTGTTAAAATGCCGATGATTTTGCCGCGTTTAATCCAGCGCGCGCAGGCGAAAAACGGGTTGGCGTCGTGATTGCTGTAAAAGGTGCGCCCGCCGAAGATATTGCGCAGGCGGTTGGTTTCTGCGTCCACATACGGGTTATCCACACGCTGGGCCAAGACGGCCTTGTCCAGCCCGGCCACGGAGGTGGCCAGCCCAAAGGCCTCCCAGTTTGTAAAATGTCCGATATGGATAATCCCGCCCGTGCGGGCTTGCTCGGCTTGATAGAGTTTTTCCACGCCGCGGATGCAGACGTGTCTTTTAAATTCCTCTTTTGTATAAGAGGACAGCTTTACAAATTCGGCCAAAATTTGCCCCATATTTCGCCAAGAATCGGTAGCGATTTGGCGTACCTCTTGCGGGGTTTTTTTCGGAAAGGCGCGGGCGATGTCAGATAAATTGCGCGCAAAGCGTTTCCTCATCAGGTGCGCGGCGGCCCCGGTGGCAAAGCGTCCCACCCGCAGGGCGGCACCATACGGCAGCGCACGCAAGGCCCAACAGGCCGCCTTCAGCCCGGCGTATTGGACAAAGTAAGAGGGGGACTTTTCAAAACGCATATCCCATTATAGCAATTTTCCCTTGTCCGACGGCAAAAAATATCCGTCCGATAAATGCTAAAATATATCAACTTATTTTGGCAGAGGAGTACCTTATGGACGCATTGGCTTTACGGGAAAAAATGAAGAAGAACTGGGCCGGGCGGCTGCTGTTGCTGGCCGCCAGCAAGGTGTACGGCTTGGGCGTGTGGTTTGACCGCATTTGCTATGAAAACGGCTGGAAGACGGTGGAAACGGTCAATTCCCGCGTGGTGTGTATCGGCAATATTACCGCCGGAGGTACGGGCAAAACGACCGCCGTGCTGTTGGCGGCGACGGCCTTGGCCAAAGAGGGGGTGCGCGTGTCTATTGTCTCCCGCGGGTACAAGCGCCAGCAGGCCGGCAAGGACGAGGTAACCATTTTGTTTGACAACCCGGATGCCGATTGGCGTTCCGCCGGCGATGAGCCGTATATGATGAGCCGTGTGCTCAGCCAATACAAGGTGCCTATCGTCATCGGACGCCGCCGCGCTAGAGCGGCCAATGAGGCCTTGCGTCTGTTTCGCTCCCAAATTGTCCTATTAGATGACGGCTTGCAGCACCACCGTCTTAAACGCGACGCCAATATTATTTTAATAGATGCCAAAAACCCTTTTGGCGGGGGGCATTTGCTGCCGCTGGGGAATTTGCGTGAACCGCTCAGCGCGCTGCGGCGCGGGACGCTGTTTGTGCTGACCCACTGCGACCAAGTATCCCAACGCACCTTGGAAGACATCAAGGACACGATTCGCCAGTATAATGATACGGCGGAAATTTTAGAAAGTGTGCACCAGCCGGAGTATTATTTTGATGTATGCAAGGCCGAAAAGGTGGAGCTAAAGGCGGTGTCGGGCGCGGTGGCTTGCTTTAGTGCGCTGGGCCACCCGGAAACCTTTGAAAATACCTTAAAGAATTTGGGACTGGAGCTTAAACAGGTGTGGCGTTTCCCGGATCACCAAGTTTACACCGAGGACAACCTGCGCACCTTTGAGCAGACCCGCGGCGGCCTGCCGCTGATTACTACGTTTAAGGATTTTGTAAAATTCCCGGATAATTGGCGCGATATTTTGACCGGGCAGGTGTATGTACTGTCGGTCAATTTGAAGATTTGCGGCGGGGAAGAGGAATTTAACAAATTTACGGACGCGCTCTATCCTAAATTTTCTAAAATGCGCCGCTAAATTTCCTACATTTCCCACCGAAAAAGACCCGGGCCTGTGGTGGTGTCCCTCATGCCGCTAGCGTGGAGCGTAGGCGGTCCGCAGGGTGCGGCAAGCACAGCCTGTCTATGTCGTCATTCCCGAAAGTTGTAATCGGGAATCTCAGCCTTATGGTTGTTCGCCGTTTGCCTTTCCGCCGTTACACAAGACAGGGTCATCCTGAAAAGTTGTAGTTCAGGATCTTCCATTTTTCTGGTAGTGGTTGTGGCTTTATTGAATGAACAACGGGGAAAATGGAAGATGCTGAGCAGAGACACCTCAGCACGACACTGATTTTTATGAACGGCGAACAGCACAACAGCGAAAGAGGTTGAGATCCCCGATAGAAACATTCGGGGATGACGACTTTTTATGAACGACATTTTTATGAACAACGGGGAAAATGGAAGATGCTGAGCA
>CAVDMZ010000119.1:0-4302 GCA_963610115.1 Duodenibacillus sp. | reverse complement strand
CCGTTGCATTTCTTTGGCCACCGTGGGCATAAACGGCTCCAGCCACTTCGCAATAAAACGCAAGCCGCCCACCAGTTCCAGCAGTACCGCCGCCGCGGCAGTCTTATCGGTCTTGGCCAGCTCCCAAGGTTTTTTTTCATCCACCAATTTGTTGAGCTCCCCGGCAAAACCGTAAATGCTCTCCAGCACTTTATCAAAGGCCAAATCATTATAAAAGCCGTCCAGGGCCTTTTCCAACTCTTGCGCACGGGCCCGGGTGGCCGTCCCAACGCCCGCCTCCTGCGGCAGGTCGCCCACGTTTTTGGCGGCCATATTCAAGGTGCGCGAAAGCAGGTTGCCGATATTGTTGGCTAAATCGGAATTATAGCGGTTTTTAAAGCTGAGCATAGAAAAATCGCCGTCTTGGCCGAAGGGCACCTCGCGGAATAAAAACGCGCGCACCGGGTCCACCCCGTACTTGCGGGCAATTTCCACCGGATTAACCACATTGCCCAAGGATTTGGACATTTTTTCCCCTTCCACCGTCCACCAGCCGTGTGCAAATTCCTTTTTGGGCAGCGGCAGTCCCAAGGCCATCAACATCGCCGGCCAAATAACGGTGTGGAAGCGGAATATTTCCTTGCCCACCAAATGCAAATCCGCCGGCCAAAAGTCTTCAAATTTTTCCGCGCCGATTTTTTTAAGGTGCGCCTGGTGTTCGGTTTTATCAGCACACAACACCGTGCCGACGCCCGTAGCGGAAATGTAGTTAATCAGTGCGTCAAACCACACATACACCGTATGCGCCGGGTCCGACGGCACGGGCACACCCCATTTAACCTTGGTGCGCGTAACGGACAAATCACGCAGGCCGCCTTGGACAAAATTAATGATCTCGTGGGCGCGGGTCTTAGGGCTTAAAAAGTCCGGGTGTTCGGCGTAAAACTTTAGCAGCGCGTCTTGGTATTTAGAGAGCTTAAAGAAATAGGTTTCCTCGTGCACTTCCGTCAGCGGGCGTTTGTGTACGGGGCACAGACCGCCCTCCAACATTTCGCTTTCATCGTAATATTGCTCGCAGGAGAGGCAGTATTTGCCGGAGTAGGAGCCCTTATAAATATCCCCCTGCGCCAGCAGTTTTTCAAAAACAGCCTGCACCACCTGCTCGTGCATGGGGTCTGTGGTACGGATAAAATCATCGTAAGAAATGTTGAGCTCCTTCCACATTTCTTTGTATTTGGCCGAGACTTGGTCAGCCCACTCTTTGGGGCTGACGCCCTTGGCCGCGGCGGATTTTTCAATATTGGCCCCGTGTTCGTCCGTGCCGGTCAGAAAGTGTACGTCCACCCCCTTTTGGCGTTTGTAGCGGGCTAAAATATCCAGGGCAATGGTCGTATAGGCGTGGCCGATGTGCGGCACCGAGTTCACATAATAAATAGGGGTGGTAATAAAGAATTTTTTGCTCATAATTTCTCCGTTAATCAAAAATCCGCACGCCGGCTTTGTCCAAGCTCATCAGCGCCGTTTCCACCGTCAGCGCAGGCGATACATTGCGCGCGACGGCTATTTTGTAATTTTCCAACTTTTTTAAAATCTGTTGCAGCTCTTTGCGCCGGCCATTCTGCGCCTGCGCGGCCCACTGCCGGTGCGCGGCCAAGGTAGCCACATCCAACACCGCCTGCGCCTCTTGCCGGGCCGCTGCCATGGTGCGCGGCAATGCCGCCGCTACCGCCGCCGGCCACGCCGGGCCCTCGGGCACGGTCTGCATCACTTCCAAGGCCTGCGCCGCGCGCAAGGCCCGCGTCAGAGACCCTTGGCCGTAGCGGGCGGCCCAAGCCGGGTCCTGCGTTTGCGGGGCGATTTTACGCAGCAGCTGTTCCACCGTCGCCAGCGGCAACGGGGCAAACTGCAACGGCTGGCAGCGCGATAAAATGGTTTTGAGCAGGGCGGCCTTTTTATCCGTCAGCAAAATCCACACGGTTTTTTGCGGCGGCTCCTCAATAAATTTAAGCAAGGCATTGGCTGCCTCGGCCTGCATGCTTTGCGCCTCATCTACAATAAATATTTTCCAGCCGCCGGCGGCGCTTTTTTGTTGGCTTTTGGCGGTAATGTCGCGGACGGTGTCCACCTTGATACGCTGTTGCTTGGCCAGCTCCTTTTCCAAATTCTCCTCATAGTCTTTGTCGGACGGCTCGCCCTTGAGTTCCAAACGCGCCTGATACAAGAAATCCGCCACCACCACATCGCCGTAGGTGCCTTTATCTATGGCGCGGCAGTGCGCGCACGCCCCGCAGCTGTCCCCGCTTTGCCGGGCCTGCGGGTCCAAGCAATTTAAGGCTTTGGCAAATTCCAGCGCGGCCTTCTTTTTGCCCACTCCCGACGGACCGCAAAACAGCAACGCCTGCGGCACATGGCCCAAGACGCTTTTTTGCAAATACTCCGTCGCGGCGGATTGGTTTAAGATTTCTGAGAAGGGCATAAATCGGTAATATGGTGCTTTTGGAGCAGTTCAATCACGCGGGCGCGAATGGCGTCCACGTCCGCGTCAGCATCTATCAAATAGGCCTTTTCCGTGTGCGCGGCCAACATCTTGTACCCGTGGCGCATATTCTGCCTAAATTCCCGGTCCTCGCGCTCCAAGCGGTCGGAAAACAAATACTCCCCGCGGGAAGAAAAATATTTATCCGACATCAAAAAAACCAAGGTCAAATCCGGCTTGAGCCCGGTGGTAGCAATTTGGTTGAGCGTGTTAATCATATCCAAATCCAGCCCGCGCGCATAACCTTGATACGCGCAAGTGGACATGGTGTAACGCTCGCAAATAACCACCTTGCCCTCCTGCAAGGCCGGGAGGATTTTTTCTTGGGTGTGTTGGGCGCGGCTGGCTTCGTACAAAAGCAGCTCGGCCACCGGGCGGACGTCCAGCCCCGGCTCCAGCACGATTTGGCGGATCTTTTCCGCCGTCGGGGTTCCCCCCGGTTCGCGCGTGAGCACCACATCAAACCCGCGCTCCAATAAATAATTGTAAAGCAATTTGGCCTGTGTGGACTTGCCACAGCGGTCCGGCCCTTCCAAAACGATAAACTTTCCCTTCATAGCTATGCGATTCCTTCCTGCGAAGTAACGATTTCCATTTCCCCGGCTTCGGGGCGCGTCCATGCACTGCGGCGGATATCCTCCAAAATGGCGGGCATTTTGCCCTGCGCCTTTACGATAAGATCCACCATTTCCCGGTAAGCCCCGGCTCCTCCGGCGCGCGCGGTTACATAGTGGGCGGCGGCTTGGACCTCTTGCACGGCATTGGGCACCGTCACCGCTAGCCCCACCCGCTCCAGCAAGGGCAAATCGGTCAAATCATCGCCGATAAAAGCCACTTCCTGCGCGGTGATATTTTCCCGATTAAGCACATCCTCCAGCGGGCCGAGCTTGGTCAAAAAGCCTTGGTAAAAATAATTCATTCCCATATTGCGCGCACGGGCCAACGTAGTGCCGTGGCGTCGGCCGGTAATCACGCCGCTTTTTATCCCGGCAGAGCGCAACAACATCACGGCAATACCATCTAAAGCGTTAAAGGTTTTTATTTCTTCCACTTTCCCTTCCGGGGTGAGAAAAAAGCTAAGCTTACCGTCCGTCCAAATGCCGTCCACATCGTTTAAGACGAGTTTGATTTTGCGCGCACGCGCCAGAAGTTCTTCGTTCATATACCTATTATAGCAAAAAGCCCCGCTAAGGGGCGGGGCCAAAAAGACCTGAACCCGTCCAAGGGGCTCAATACATCGCTCTGCATCGTTATATTTTAGCAAATTAGCCCCCACCACTAACGCAGGGTTTTCTAGGGGCAAAGAGCCCCGGGCTGTGACGGAGAGCCCCCGGAGAGTCTTTTATTAAGAAGCGTTTAGTTGCTGGTAACAAAGGTAATTGGCTACGACAACACGGGTAAATCCCCAAGACAAAAGCAGTTTTTTCCACCCCTCATGATCCCCAAGCACTTCTCCAACGCCTCCACATCCTTTCCACATCCCGCCCACTTTACGGTCCGTATCGGATAGCCCCAAATTTACGCCAAATCCGTTCCTCTTATATTTACCGGATGCAAAAATAACTTTCGGCCATCCGTAATCCAAATCCATGATCATTCCCGGCGTCTTCCCCTCCTCGGTTGCCACGGAGTTTATACAAGAATCTCCGAAGTAGGGGTGTGTTGCTAACACGCGGGGGAATGTGGCCGAATAATCTAGGTCCAATTCATTCAAACACCATAAATTATAGCTTCCATTTGCCATTTTGTAACGCTCTTCTGCTTCCAGCAGTTTGGTCGCCCATATT
>CAVDMZ010000118.1:2206-4345 GCA_963610115.1 Duodenibacillus sp. | reverse complement strand
AAAAAAAAAACATTAGGCAAGTGTTTTAAAACAGGGAGCCAACTTCCACGACGACAAAAAGGGAAAATAAATAAGGCTGAGATTCCCGATTACGACCCTCGGGAATGACGGCATGGGTGGGCTTGGCTTGCCGCCCCCGCCGCCCACCTCGCCAATGACAGCATGGATAGAAACAGAAACGACAAAAAAGAAAAACAATGCCGTTATAACGTGTCGTCATCCCCGGGGTTGCGGCCCGCAGGGTTCGGGGATCTTAACCGCTTTCGCCGTGATGCCGTTGTCCCGTTACATCATATAGGGGCACGGGAAGGTGTCTGTCGGCTCTCTCCAATTTTCATCTAACCCTTTTTGCGCCCTTGCCGGGGGCCGCCAGCAAAGTATAATAAAAGAACAGATACACCGCACGCAAGCGCACGGCAATACCGCGCGCAAGCGTACAACAAAACAGGGGGTAATTTATGGGAACGCAAGCAAGAGCAATCGTAGAAAAAGCGGGGCTCAATGCCGATGAGCTGATTAACTTATTAAACAAGGCGTTTTGTGATGAGTGGCTGGCCTACTATCAATATTGGATTGGGGCCCAAGTGGTGGAGGGTATTCCCCGCGCCGGGCTGCAGCCGGAGCTAGAAGAGCACGCCACAGAGGAGCTGGACCACGCCAATAAACTGGCCAAGCGCATTTTGGAACTGGGCGGCACGCCGGAAACGGACCCGCAGCGCTGGTTTAAATTAACCAACTGCGGCTACTTGGTGCCCACGGACCCCAGCGCCTGCGCCTTGCTGGAGCAAAACCTGCAAGGGGAGCGCTGCGCGATTCACGTGTACAATAAAATTTTGGATTATGTAAACGGCAAGGATCTCATCACCAGCCACCTCATCCGTCAAATTTTAGAAGAGGAAGAGGAGCACGAACAAGACCTGGAAGACATCCAAAAGGACATTGACACTTTCAAACGAGGGTGCGGCAAAAAATAACTGTCCCGCCCGTCTGAAAAGCCCCGCCTTTGGCGGGGCTTTTTGCGGGACTGAAAAATGTTGCCCTCTCCCCGCGTACGATATACTATAATGAATAGGAAGGCTTTTTATTTTACGCGAGGAGGAGTTTTATGTGGTATGGAATTGCCGACCTGCGTCCCTTTGAGCAATACGCATTATTTGGCGTTTTGCTGATTGCGGTACTGGGTTTGTTGTATGCCTTGTTCCTGCGCAACCAAGTGCTGCGCGAGGACATGGGCACCCCGGCCATGCTAAAAGTATGGACGGCCATTAAAGAGGGCGCCAACGCCTACTTAAAAAGACAGCTCAAAACCATTTTGCCGCTGATTGGCTTACTGACGGTCTGTCTTTTTCTGTCGGTGTATATTGTGCCGGTGTCGCACGATGCGGCGGAGCGCTTTGCCGGATTGAGCGGGGAGCATATTAAACTCATCGCCGCTTTTGGCCGCGCCGGGGCGTTTATCTTGGGTGCGGTGTTTTCCCTTTTGGTGGGGCAGTTGGGCATGCGCATCGCGGTGGACGCCAACGTACGCGTGGCGGCCGCCTCTAAACGCAGCTTTGGCGACGCGTTGAAGATTGCCTATCGCGCCGGAACCGTTACCGGAATGTTGACCGACGGCTTGGGCTTGTTCGGCGGCACGATTATTTTTATTATTTTCGGCATTGCCGCGCCGGACGCTTTGTTAGGGTTTGGCTTTGGCGGCACGCTGCTGGCACTGTTTATGCGTGTGGGCGGCGGCATTTACACCAAGGCGGCTGACGTAGGGGCCGATTTGGTGGGCAAGGTAGAGGCCGGCATCCCCGAGGACGACCCGCGCAACCCCGCCGTCGTGGCGGACTTGGTGGGCGACAATGTGGGCGATTGCGCCGGGATGGCTGCAGACATTTTTGAATCGTATGAAGTAACCATTGTCTCGGGGCTGATTTTGGGCATTTCGCTTTGGCGCATTACGGGCCACCATGAATGGATTGTCTACCCCCTCTTGGTGCGCGGGATTGGTGTATTGTGCTCCATTATCGGCACTTATGCCGTCAAGGATTCCAACCGCACCGCAGGAAATGCCATGAAGGCCATTTTTAAGGGCTACAGCATTTCCGCGGCCATTTCCATTGTGATTTTTGGCGTTTTGGCGTATTTTTATAT
>CAVDMZ010000118.1:0-2196 GCA_963610115.1 Duodenibacillus sp. | reverse complement strand
GCCGTACCCGGCGGCTGGTGGCGGCCTTTTGCCGTAACCACTATCGGCATTTTGCTGGCCATTAGCATTGACCGCCTGACGGAATATTTCACAGGCACGGAACAAAAACCCGTGCAAGAGGTCAAAAAAGCCACCACGACCGGCTCGGCCACGACCATTTTATCGGGTTTGGCCGTGGGTATGGAATCGGCCGTATGGACCACAGTGGTCATCGCCGCGGCGATCTTCTGCTCGGTGCTGATCTTCGGCACGATAGAGGGTTTGAATGCGGTGGAAAAATTTACCTTTGTGCTTTACGGCGTGGCGATGACGGGTATCGGCATGCTGACGCTGACGGGCAACAATGTGGCCATGGACTCCTTTGGTCCTATTGCCGACAATGCCAACGGTATCGGCGAAATGGCTTGGCACGGGGCGCAGGATAAGGACACGCAAAAGGCCCGCCAGATCATGGCTGACTTGGACGGCGTGGGCAATACCACCAAGGCCATTACCAAGGGCGTAGCGATCGGCTCGGCCGTTATTGCGGCGGTGGCTTTGTTTGCCTCGTACATGGTGGATGTCAGCAATGTGCAGGTCATGCTCAATACCCTGTGGGAGCAGGCCGGGGAACAAAAAGCGCTGGCCCTGCTGTCCCAAGTAGGCATTGTGGTGTCTAACCCGACGGTGTTTGTCGGGATGCTCATCGGGGCGGCCTTGCCGTGGCTGTTCTCTTCCTTTGCCATTAACGCGGTCAACCGCGCCGCGGGGCTGATTGTGCTGGAAGTGCGCCGCCAATTTAAACAGGGCGTATTAGAGGGCAAGGCACAGCCGGATTATACCCGCGCGGTGGGCATTTCCACCATTGCCGCACAAAAGGAACTTATCGTGCTGGCGACGCTGGGCATCGTCTCGCCGATTTTGGTGGGATTAGCCATGGGCGTGGAAGCCTTGGGCGGCTTTTTGGCCGGGATTATCATCTCCGGGCAGCTGCTGGCGGTGTTTATGTCCAATGCCGGCGGCGCCTGGGACAATGCCAAAAAGGTGGTAGAGGACGAACCGGCCGATTTGGCCGCCAACACGGGCAAGGGCTCAGAACGCCACAAAGCCAGTGTAGTGGGCGATACGGTGGGCGACCCGCTCAAAGATACCGCCGGCCCGGCCTTGAACCCCTTGATTAAGGTGGTCAATATGGTGGCGGTCATTGTGGCCCCCATCATCGTCAATTATCACAACGATTATACCCCGCTGGGCAAGACGGGCTGGGTGTTTGTGATTATCATGCTGGCCATTTTGAGCTGGGCTATTTTAAGAAGCAAAACCCCGGCCAAAGATTTTACCCGCAAAGAGTAAAACGGCCTGCTGTAATGTTTGAAAAGGTGAACCCCCCGGGCTTTTGGAACCGGGGGGTTGCTTGGCATAACGGTCTCTATCTTACCAAGACACACAACCGCTAAAAAGAGTAAACTACATACAGGCCACCTGCATCAGTAGTTCCCTCTTTTCCCGTCATCGTCCTACATAAATCATGTCCTTGTTGGTTGTCTCGCGGGAACACCCAACAAGAAATTCCAGAACTGGGACCCCAACGTCGCATATACCAAACCACTCCTTTACCTACCTTTATATTACATTGTCCATATCCGGTATTGTGCAACTTACAAGACCCCCAATCGTCCCGATACACATCACCATCGCTCTCTTCTCTGATATTTTGCTTTTTAGGGACATCAATATCTAAATCAGAAAAATGGGTCGTATAAGAACCGTTCGCCATATAGTATACCTGTTGTGCCTGCCATAGAGCAGTCAGCAGTGTTTGTGCCTGCGTGTACCTCGCCCGATTAACCGCTTTTTCATATTTAGGCAAGGCGATAGCGGCTAATATGCCGATGATAAGGACAACGACCAACAACTCAATCAGCGTAAAGCCGCCTAAACGGCCCGCACAACGGTTTTTCATAAAAGGGCTCCTTTTTCCCTAAATTTTACTTACAACTAAAATTTACCAAAAAAAAAACATTAGGCAAGTGTTTTAAAAAGAGGAGCCAACCTCTACGACGACAAAAAAGAAAAAAGCCAAAAAATAAATGGCTGTTATAAAATCAGGGTCATGCGGGAGCATGTGCCCGCACAGACAAGATAAAGCCGTTATAAAACGCCGTCATCCCCGAGTGTCTCTATCGGGGATCTCAACCGCTTTCGCCGTTGTGCCGT
>CAVDMZ010000117.1:0-4388 GCA_963610115.1 Duodenibacillus sp. | reverse complement strand
CCGCGGGGCCTTTTGCCTACTTTTCTGCCCCGGAGAAAAGGACATCAAACCGCGGCGGCCTTTTGGTCCTTTTCTGCCCTGGAGAAAAGGGCATAAGAAAACCCCGCCTTGCCTTTCGGCTCTGCGGGGTTTTCAGCGTCCTTCAAACTTTACATCTTAATGCGCCGGGTAACGTTTTCGTGTTTGATACACTCTATCACGTCGCCCTCTTGCACTCCCTTAAATCCTTCCACTCCTGGGGCATAAGAAAACCCCGCTTTGCCTTTCGGCTCTGCGGGGTTTTCAGCGTCCTTCAAACTTTACATCTTAATGCGCCGGGTAACGTTTTCGTGTTTGATACACTCTATCACGTCGCCCTCTTGCACTCCCTTAAATCCTTCCACTCCTGGGGCATAAGAAAACCCCGCTTTGCCTTTCGGCTCTGCGGGGTTTTCAGCGTCCTTCAAACTTTACATCTTAATGCGCCGGGTAACGTTTTCGTGTTTGATACACTCTATCACGTCGCCCTCTTGCACTCCCTTAAATCCTTCCACTCCTGGGGCATAAGAAAACCCCGCTTTGCCTTTCGGCTCTGCGGGGTTTTCAGCGTCCTTCAAACTTTACATCTTAATGCGCCGGGTAACGTTTTCGTGTTTGATACACTCTATCACGTCGCCCTCTTGTACTCCCTTAAATCCTTCCACAAGAATGCCGCATTCAAAACCTTTCTCCACTTCTTTTACATCGTCTTTGAAGCGTTTGAGGCCGCCGATTTTTCCTTTGCCGACCACTTCTTCGCCGCGCAATACTTTCACTTCCGCGCCGCGGACCATTTTGCCGCTTTCTACCAAAGAGCCCGAAATAAGCCCCGAGCTCAAGCGCAGCACCTTCTTAATGGTGGCCTTGCCCAAGGATACCTCCACCACGTCCGGCTCCAGCAAGCCCTCCATGGCGGCTTTGATATCCTCCAGCAGTTCAAAGATAATGGTGTAAAGGCGGATTTCAATGCCCTCACGCTCCGCCTCGGCCTGGGCCTTGTGCTCCACATCTACGTGGAACCCGATGACCACGGCATTGCTGGCCTTGGCCAGCAAAATGTCGGACTCATTGATATTGCCGGGGGCGGAGAGGATGATATCCAACTCCACCTCATCAGACGGAATACGCAGCAGTGCGTCCTTAATGGCTTCAATGGAGCCCTGTACGTCGGCCTTAAGCACAATGGGCAGACGTTTGACGCTGTTCTCGCCGTTTTCGTCCTTGCGCAAATTCATCAAAGACACCTGCTTGGTGCGGCGGGCATTGACGTCTTCCTTCTGCGCCAGTTTGCGTTTTTCGGCGGCGTAACGGGCTTCCTTTTCGCTTTCCATAATATAGAGCGTGTCGCCCACTTGCGGCGGCTCGCCGTTGATACCCAAAACTTCCGCAGGCACGCTGGGGCCGATTTTTTGGTACCGCTGGCCGTTTTCGTCAATCAGTGCGCGGATGCGGCCATAGCTGGTACCCACGATGAAAGGGTCGCCCACCTTCATAGTGCCTTTTTGCACCAAGACGGTGGCCACCACGCCGCGTTTGTTGTCGCGTTTGGCTTCCAAAATAACGCCCACGCCCAAGCGGTCCGGGTTGGCCTTAAGCTCCATCATTTCCGCCTGCAAGACAATCATCTCCAGCAGTTTATCAATGTTGATTTTCTTTTTGGCGGAGATTTCCACAAAAATAGTGGAGCCCTGCCACTCCTCAGGCACTAAGCCGCGGGCGGCTAAATCTTGTTTCACGCGGTCCACATTGGCGCCGGGCAGGTCAATTTTGTTGACGGCCACAATAATCGGCGCTCCGGCGGCCTTGGCGTGTTCCATGGCCTCAATGGTCTGGGGCATAATGCCGTCGGTGGCGGAAACAACCAAAACCACAATATCCGTAGCCTGTGCCCCGCGGGCGCGCATGGCGGTAAAGGCCTCATGCCCCGGGGTGTCCAAAAAGGTCAGCTCCCCGCGCGGGGTGCGTACACGGTACGCGCCGATATGCTGCGTAATGGCGCCAGCCTCGCCCGCCACCACATTGGAACTGCGGATAGCGTCTAACAAAGAGGTCTTGCCGTGGTCCACATGCCCCATAATGGTAATAACCGCGCTGCGCGGCTTTAAGCTGGCGGGATCGTCCTGCTGCTGCATAATGTGCACGGTCTGCTCGTCCAGCTGGGCTTCGGCCGCCTCTATGCTGTAGCCGCATTCGGAGCAAATCAGCTCCACCATATCCTTTTCCAAGCGTTGGTTAATGGTGGCAAACACGCCCATCATCATCAACTTTTTGATGAAATCATTGATTTTGAAATTCATCTTTTCCGCTAAATCTTTTACCGTTTCGGTACCGATTAGACGGACGGTTTTGCCCGCAGGTTTTTGCGGAGCCGGGGCCGCTTTGTCCGCATGGCGCGGACCGGCGTGAGGCGCAGACGGCTGCTTTTGCGGGGCCGGCTGAGGCGCAGGCTGCGCGGCGGCAGGGGCGGCTTGCCCCTGCGGCTTTTGTGCCGGCTGTGAAAATACTTTCTCCGCCGCTTGCGGCTGCGGTTTGGGCGCGCTCTGCCCGCCGTCTTTCGGGGCGGGAGCCGGAACCGTTTTTATCTCTGCTTTCGGAGCCGGGGAAGACAGGGGCGCCGACGGGGCAGCCGCGGGCTGGGCCGGGTGCTGTTGGGTTGGCGCCGCAGACACGGCCGTCTTTTCGCTCCCGGCTTTCGTTGCTTTTTTGGTCACGGCTTTTTTGTCCGCCGTTTTTTTAGCGGCGGGTTTCTTTGCCGCAGTTTCTTTTTTGGCGGGGGCTTTCTTAGCCGGGGCCTTTTTGGCAGCCGGAGTCTTTTTGGCGGCGGGTTTCTTTTTAATCTCGGAGGAGTCCTCTTCTTTATTTACTTTCTTGGTCGTCATGGGCGTCCTCCTGCGCGGGGGCTTGCGCCTGCGCGTTCTCTAAATGCTTCTTGGCACTTTCAATAATCTTAGCGGCGGTCTTTTCGCCGATGCCTTGCAAAGCGGCCAAGTGCTCCGGTTCCACGGAGGCAATTTTTTCAACGGACGTATAGCCCGCCTTTTGCAAAATTTCCGCCGTCTTGGGGCCAATGCCTTCCACCCCTTCTAAGGTGTCTTGGGTTTGGGCGGCGGCGGCCTCGGCCTCTTGGGCCTTTTGGGTTTCGCTCTTTACTTCCAGCTCCCACCCGGTCAAGCGGCTGGCCAATTTGATGTTCTGCCAATCCTTACCAATGGCGATCGCCAGTTGGTCATCGGGCACGATAATCAGGGCTTTCTTTTCGCTCATGCTGACGATCTTGACGAAGTTGGCTTTGGCCGGGGCGATGGAGTTGGCCAGGACGGTGGTTACATCGTCAGAATAGTTGATTAAATCAATGCGCTCACCGGAGAGTTCGTTCATCACCGCGCGAATGCGGATGCCGCGCATCCCGACGCAAGTGCCAATGGGGTCAATTTTGTGGTCAATGCTGGACACCAACACCTTGGAGCGGAAGCCCGGGTCGCGCTGGACGGCCTTGATTTCCACAATGCCTTCGCTGATTTCGGGCACCTCCACCTTAAACAATTCCTCTAAGAATTTGCCGTTGGCGCGGGACAAAATCACATAGGGTCCGCGTTGGCCCTTATCCATTTTATACGCGGCCGATTTGTAGCGCGAAAGCACCGGGTCGTCGCCGATTTCGGCCAAGTCCGCCTGGCTGAGCACCTTGGCGATAATGGCTTTCACACGCGAACCGTTGGTGTAGCGTTCCTTTTTGATTTGTTCGCAGTAAGGCAAAATGGCCTCTACTTTACCTAAATCAACGATTAAATCCCGGTCGGAAAAGCGGCGCACGGAACCCGTAATTACTTCGCCTTCGCGGGGTTTAAATTCCTTATAAAAGTTATCGCGTTCAATGCCGCGCACCTTTTGGATAAGCACTTGCTTGGCAATTTGCGCCGCAATGCGGGAGAAGTCCTCCACGTCCTGCGTCAGCGTTACCACGTCGCCGGCTTTGGGGTTTTTGAGGTGGGCCTTGGCCGCTTCTACGTCAATTTCCATTTCCGGGTTGGTAACCACATCTACCACATTGAGCGTTTGAAACGCTTGGATAGTGCCGCTTTGCACGTCAATTTTGGCGCTGATCTGCGCGGTCTTGCCCAAGTTCTTACGCAGGGCGGACACAAGGGCGTCTTCAATGGTCTTTAAGATGTCCTCGCGTTTGATGTTTTTTTCTCTTTCCAAGCCTTCCAAGGCCAGGATTAAATCTTTAGCTGTTCCTTCCATTTTTGATGTTTCTCCTTAGTATGTAATTACGCGCACGGAGCGCGGGGTTTTAAAATTCAAGTACGGGGTCCAAATTGGCTTTTTTGATGTTATCGTACTTAAAATTAAATTGGTTGGTGCCGTCG
>CAVDMZ010000116.1:0-4391 GCA_963610115.1 Duodenibacillus sp. | reverse complement strand
GTGCTAAGGCCATTTCTTGCCGTAGTCCTCGCACACCGCGTTGCAAAAGCCTGATAGTTCCTTCATCCAGCCCCAGCATGCGCCCAATATCCATTTGTTCGGCTACCGTACGCCCTTCCATAGCGCGCGCGATATTTTCCAGCATTTCCTCCGGGGTAGCCACTCCGCCCGGGCCATAAAACTTGACCCCGTAATACATGGCGGCTTGCGTTAGGCTGTTCTCTTCCCCGCGTCTTATCCCCATTAGGGAAGAGCTTAAAGAGCCTAAGGACGCCGCCATTCCGGCGCGGCTACCCCCCAGTCGCTCCGCGGCCATAGCAAGAGCTGTAAATCGCTCCGCGGCCACGGTGGCAGAGTTAGCCATAAACAAAAGCCCTTCCCCCTGATTGACAAAATTAAGGGTTCTGTTAACAATGACGCCAAACGCCGCGAGCGGAGCAATAGCCTTTAAAACCCCAGATTTTAGCTCAATAAATCCTTTCCCTGCTTTCGTAGCAGAGGCGGCACTACTTCCGGCAGATTTTGCCGCCGCGTCGGAGGCTTTTTGCACATTAGAGAGCTCCTTAACGACGGCTTGCGAGCCGTTGGTTTCAAAAACTAATCCAAACACATCAGTAATAGCCATAATTTACTCTTTTTTGCTGGGGTTTAATTTAGCGTCGTTTTGTTCTCTTTAGGGCCTGCTCCGAGGCTATGTATTCGTTATATTTAGGTACCGCTATGGTTTCCCAAATCTGCATAGCCTCTTGCAGTGTATAAACCGTCTTTAGCTCTTGTAGGGTGGCTTTGCCTGACGCGACAATGTCCCCGATAAGTCCGTCAATATTTCTGTAACTTTCCGCTGGGCAAGAGCCCCTAATTTTGCGAAGAAATCCGAGGTCTTGCCATTCTGAAAAAAACTACAATTATACTCCAACGCGGCGGCTTCCAATTTGACTAGAATTTCCCAAGATGGCACGTGATTATTAACAAGCTCCTTGGTGGTTAGCCGCACCGCGCGGCCTTCCGGCTCTGTGATGCGCTCTACAAAGCTCATCAGCTTAAGCATAATCTCTTCACTTACTGCATAATCTCCCAGCCGTGGAATATTGCTTAGCGGATATTTGGTGATAATCTCACGCCCCGCCACGGCTGGGAATTTGCCTATGCGAAAAGTACATCCATCAATAACTACTTCCTTGGGCTCTAACAGTTCCATAGTCTATTCTCCGGGTTTTATTAGTTGATTTTGTTTTCAAAGACAAATTTGTACTCTTTTGTCTTAATGCGTCCTGCAGAGGCTACCCCGTTGGCCGGCGCGCCGGAAACAAGTTTCCCGTTAGAGAAAATCTTTCGGGTTCCGTCCGGGTACGAGGCCACCAAGGTTACCAAGTCCTGCGCGGCAACCTTGGCTTTTGCGGCTCGGTTCATATCGTAGAGAATGCCCAAGTTTCTATCCGCGTCCGTATTTGGAATAACGTTTAAAGTTACCTCCAGCGGGACGGGCTTGGTCCACGTTACGAGGTCCCCGTTAACCCCCATGCCATAATCTGCAATTTGGGTGGCCGGAAAATCAATCGGGTCCGCGTCGTCTGAAAACTCGCTAATTTCAAAGCCTTGCGGAAAGGTAGGCACGGCAATAACCGTTACTTTTACGCCAGTGGCGCTGACATCTTGCATAATTCATGTCCTCCTAAATTAACGTATGCGTGCCTGTTACTTTGCGCACGCTGTCGCCTTTGGAATAGACCAAAGTGTATTGGTATTCATAAACCGTATTGCCACCCGTGGTGACGGGTACGATTTGCGAATACAGATAGTATCCCTCCGAGTAAACGCTGCGCCATGCGTCCTCGTCCCCTGTCAGGCTGGTAATATAGGCCTTTTGCGTAGAGGTCAGCGTTTTGCCTTGGGCAATGGTGCCGTTGTGCTTTGCGCGTTCTATGACGCCTTGCAAAAGCCCGTCCCCAATGGCTTTGCCGGAGGAGCTGGCGGGCCATTTAGCTACGGCAAGCTGATAGTTTAAAAACTCTACCGTCGCCGCGTCTTTTAGCCACAGTTCATTCATAAACACGCCCATATCTTCCACTTCGCCCTGCAAGCTACCGGGTTGGAAAAATGCAATTTGCGTGCCAGCCTGTTGGGTGCTGCCGTAAAAGTTTACGCGCCCTTTTGTCAAGGCTTCGTACTCTTCATCAGTAGTAACGGACGGCTCCACGCCGGAAAGCTGTTTGTACATGTAATTCTGTGTGCCATTCACGCGGTTGAAATTGGTAGCCGCGGCCACGCAAGCAGGCACAAGCCACGCAAAAGAATAAGGCGTGAAAGCGTCGGCAATTAAGGCAGTACCGCTATAATCACTCACCAGCTTTTGCACAGTTTGGTAGCTATCTTTTGCAACCGGTTGCAGATACATACCGCCGGCTAAGTTTTGCGTATGCGTCCATTGTGCAATTTGTTGAATACCCTCATTGTCCGGCTGGGTCAAAAAGGTAAAAGTACCGTAATTGTTGGACAAGCTTAAGGCGTCAGAGAGCATTTTCCCGTAAGCTGTAGCCGCCACCCCTTGGGAAATAACGGGGGCCGACGCTTCATCCATTTTCAACATCGTGCTGATATCCGTCCCGCTGGTGCCGGAGGAAATGGCGACAATGGCGCCTTCGGTCGCTTCTCCGCCGGTTAGTGAAAAAACGCCTTGTTCTGGGTCAAAAACAAAAGAGGCGTTTGTCCACATCTTGCTTTCACTTTGCGCCGCGCGTATTTTTGTTAGCACAATTTCCGCTACATCACCGTAAGCATTGACTGCTGAAAAATCCAGCCCGGAAATTTCCGACGTTAAACCTGCCATAGACAGGGTAAAAGACCCGTCCGTAACGGCCTTGAAACTGGCTAAAACAGCCGGGGCAGAGGCCGCCCGTACAAACGGGGCTTTTCCGTTAGAAATATCAGCGCAAAAGCTGATTTTGGCCGGGCTTTGCTGTTGGTTGCTAACAAAGCCAAAATAAGCCTGCGAAACGGCGTATTCTTGGCTATTAAAGCCGAAGTACTCTCCCACAGACGCGGCAGAGGAAAACTCCAGCACCGTGCCGGTAGGCATAAGGCCGGAGGCAGTGTAGACGCGCAGAATAGGCTCTCTGGCGCTGACAGCCGCCTGCCCGCCTACGCCGGACGTTATATCCACATATTTGTTTTGGCTAATCATCTCATACTCCTTTTAATGTTATCTGCGCCGAAGTGATGTCCGGCGTTTGTTGCTCATACGTCAATTTGTAAATCAAATCCAATGTAAAATTGGGCAAAACTTGAAAAGTATCTGTTTCCGTATCAATGGGCGGCGTAACAATTTGCCCCACTCTCAGGACATTGTACCCTTTTTCCCGCAGTTGCTGCGCTGCCGCGTCCGACATTAGCCAGTTGCGTAAGCGTTTTAGAGCGTCTCCTGCTCCTATAGTGTCGGTTGTGTCGCTTACTTGCGCATAGCGTACGGCGTCAATTTGCCAAGTGCTCTGCACTAGCTGGCCTCCGTTCTCTGGATTGAAAGAGCAGACTTGTAGTTGCCCTATTGGCATTTCTCCTAAACGGTGTATTAAAACATAAGGCCTTTTGTAATTGCCGCGGGTAGGCTGATAGCTTTGCAATACCGGCCAGTCCACATATCCGTCTAAACCCGCTTTGATAAAAGAAATTAAATCAGCCGTTACTTGGTTATCCGTTTTCATTTGCAAGCCTCCGGCTCTTGGTTTTCTTCGTCGGGCGTAACTACTACGCCGCTCCAGCCGTCCATATTAGACCAAGGGGTGTTGCGTATGACCTTCCAATGCCGCCCCTCAAAAATCAAAATATCCGGTGTTTCTTGTTTGTCCAGCCCTTTCATTGGGACGCTAGCATATACGGCGCGATATTCACGCTCAAAATTAAGCCCAAGTTTTTCATACTGTGCCTGCTCTAAGGCTTGTATACTACCATAACATTGCACAGGCGCGGCGTACTCGTTAATAAATACCCCTAAAGCGTTGACCGTCTTCCCCTTAAAGGCACAATATCCAAACGGTTGCGTGGGTATAATATTAAAGGCTTGTGAAAGTAAATTGTTCAAAATCATTTTATCCTCTAGCCCACTACATAATCTACTGCGTCGCGCAATTCGCCCGTATCAATAAGCGGGGTATTCTTGCCTTTCTTGCGTATCGTGGACGGCGCGTTGGGCGTAAACAAGCCGGAAGTATTCATAACGCCCTTAATATCGTCTGCAATTATTGCCCCTAACGCGTGAGGGGCCGCTTTTCCTTTTATCTTTCCTTCAAAAACATTTTTGGCCAATTTCCCGGCCTCTTGTACCCATTTCTTGCTTTTCAAACGGCCGGTAATTCTAAGCATAGGGCGCGGCGGGATATAAGTCTTTTCTCCCGTTT
>CAVDMZ010000115.1:0-4407 GCA_963610115.1 Duodenibacillus sp. | reverse complement strand
CGTTCCTGCCAAGGGGATATTTGTGTAGAAAAGAGCTTTGGCGAGGACGGAAAAATGGATAGCAAGCGGCGGACCTGTGTGATGAATGGGGATATTTGTGAAACAAGGATGGAAACTTTCTTTGATGAGAACGGGAAGAAAATATCCGAGCGTTTTTGCAACTCCGTAGATAGAAACGGAAGCTGTCCAGGATCTTATGCTGGGTATAGCTATGCCTACACCTATGATGCCCATGGGAATATGACCTCTAAGCGCAGATGTTCTATTGACGATGAAGGAAAATGTACGGTGTATAAAGGCCTCTCTGACTATGACTACACCTATGATGCCCATGGGAATATGACATCTAAGCGTCACTGCATAACCCTCGGCAGGGACGGAAAATGTACGGCGTACGACGAGGGGGTGGAATACACCCACGATGCCAATGGGCATGTGACATCCTCTCGTTCCTGCAAAGCCTATGACAGTAACGGCAGCTGCACGGCGTATTACAGCTACGATAACTATGTTTACACCTATGATGAAAATGGGAATATGACGTCTAAGCGTATCTGCTATGCCATTGGCAGTGACGGTAAATGCACTACGGCATCTAGCAGTGGCACTGAGTTTACCTATGATGCCAATGGGAATCAGACGTCTGATCGTTCCTGCTCCGCCTTTGGCAGTGACGGAAAATGTACGGGAAGGTATGGCATGGTCAGTGACTATACCTATGATGAGAATGGAAACATGACGTCTAGGCGTATTTGCGATACCGTGGGCAACGACGGTAAATGTACAGCGTATGAGGGATCCTTAAGCTATGAATACATCTATGATGAGGAAGGGAATAAGATATCCAGTCGTACCTGCAGAATCGTTGACCGTGACGGTTCCTGTACGAGTTGGGGTGATTACAACTATTTCTTTTATACATCCTAAGCGTACTTATTTCGTCCCCTATAAAAAACCCCCGACTCTAAAAAGCCGGGGGACCTTTTTCTGATAAGATATTAAAACAGGCCGGAACTTTCCAGGGCGCTCAGTGCCTCGGTAATGTGGCTAACCACGACAATAAAACGCGTCCGTCCATCGGTTCCGCTGGCACCGTAAATGGTGGTAATATTGATATTCTTTTTGTGCAATACGTCGCCAATGTCGCGCGCCAAGCCCACGCGGTCCACCGCGTCTATGCAAATGGCATCGGTTTTGACGCTGGTAAATCCGGCTTTGGTCAGCGCATGGCTGATTTCGGCATTGTAATTGATCGCCACGCGCAGCACTGCCGCGTCAAAGCGTACATCCTGTGAAATAGCAATTAAGTTCACGCGTTCCTGCACAAACAGGTCGGCAAATTTCTTCAAAGCCCCCGGCTCATTGACCAAAAAAACGCTGTACTGCTTTACCACGCTGATCGCCATATACTCCCCTTAACTTAGCCCCTTACTGCCCAGCGGTCCGCCGCGGCGGCCGCCGTGAGAGTGATTTCCTTTTTTTATTATATCAAACATTTCTTTGTGAATTTTGCCGTTGGTGGCCAAGATTTGCACCCCAAAGTTTTCCAGCCGTTTCCACCTTTTGCCGGAAAAATCGGTTACCTTGCCACCGGCTTCTTCCAAAATCAACTTCCCGGCCGAGATATCCCACGGGTTGAGGCTGTCCTCCCAATACCCGTCAAAGCGGCCCGCGGCCACCCAACACATATCCAGCGCGGCCGAGCCCAAACGGCGGAGGTCGTGGCAAGATAAAATGAAATCTTTAAACCGTGTGAGCAGCTCCTCCATGCGCCCCTGCCGCACATACGGAAAGCCCGTGACCAGCAGGGCGTTTTGCAATTTGTTTACTTTAGACACGCGGATTTTTTTGCCGTTGAGCGTGGCCCCCTTTCCCTTGCGCGCCAAGAACATTTCATCGGCACACACGTCATACACGCCGCCGAGCACAATATCGTTTTTATACGCCAAGGCCACGGAAATGGAAAAGTGCGGCATTCCGTGGGCAAAATTGGTGGTGCCGTCTATGGGGTCTATGACCCATTTCCAAGGGCTGCCCGTATTCTTTAGGTCGTTTTCCTCGGCTAAAAAATCATGCGAGGGGAAATTCTTTTTAATAATTTTTAAGATGGCGTCTTGGCAGGCCACATCCACCCGGGTTACCAGATTGGCCCGGCCCTTGAGTTCATAGCCGACCTTGCCCGTGTGCTTGCGTGCCAAGGCTGCGGCGGTTTGCAGACATTGTTTTAAAACGGTCCATTCTTTGTTCATTTGATTTTGAGTACGTCGGCTTGTTTGAGTTTGTCTTCCAAGTACAACATGGCTTTGCAATCGTCCTCGTTATACATCAGCACCTTTTGCAGCAGCGCGTCATTACCGGTTTTGAGCCAGTTGGTAAAATAAACCATGCTGTCCATGGCGCCGCAATCGTCTTGGCGCCAGTGAAAACCGAAGGCCGGAGCCGCCGCCTTTAACGAAAAGCTCGGCGCGGGCAAATAAAACGCCTTTTGCACGGCAACCTTGAGGTCATAACACAGGCTGACCAGCAGATTGAGCTTTTGCTCATCGTGCTTGTTTTCTTGGGCCATTTTGCGCATTTTTTTGGCCTCGTATTCCGTCCAATGGTACAAAACGGTGTCCTGCGGCTCTTGAATGTAATCGTAAAATTGTTCAAAAATTTTGATTTCTTCTTCCGGCGTTTTGGCGACAAAGGAAATATATTTGTCCGCCTCTTTATCCCAAATGCCGATCAGATAGACAAAGGACACATTGTCTTTGGTAAAGGTTTCCGTGGCTTCAAAATCAAAATACAAATTGTGCTTTTTGGGCGGCGGGGGGAAGTGGCCTTCCTCGCGCAGGACCGGGCGGTTGTGCAAATACGCCACGCTGTTGTAATAGGCGTCGGTAGCATAGGGCTCCTCTAAGAGAGAGCGGACCTTTTCCAACCCGGCGCGGGCGACGTCGTCGGTGGTGTGCATCCCGTAAATTTTTAGGCACTGGCGCATTTCCGCGCTGAGGGCAGGCAACATTTGCAAATCCTTGCTTTGCGCCACCACTTTATTGGCATAGATGCGCCAAGGCGAATTGGCGGCTTTGGGCGGCTTGTGCGCTTCGGGCCGGACTTGGCCGTCGCGGATCGCGCGGAAATAAGCCAGCTCCCGCACCAAGCGGTCCTCATGCTCTGCATAATCCACCTGCACGCTCTTGCCCTTGAGCTCCACCCGGCAATAGCGCGGGGTAAAACCTTGAATTTGCGATAAAATGTGATTGAGCAGCGACACCTGTAGTGCGTAATGTTCCTTGAGGTCGTGGGCGCGTTTAAACTGGACAATGCGGTAGTGGTACGGGCCCCATACGCTGGGTCCCTCATCCACGCGCTCTAATAAATTGATGCTGCCGTACACGCTGTGGGGCAGGTCCCACAGGGTGGCGTTGACAATGGCGCTTTGGCCCTCGGCCATGGCGCGCAAGGTGCCTTGGAAGCGTTCCGTCTCGTTGGTGGCCGATACAAACACCACCCCCGGAAAATGCCGCTTGATCCATTCGTCGCGGGTGTTGCGGTCCGTGCGGACCTTGAGGTTTTCATAGCGGTTGATTTCTACAACGGCTTCCTCTTGCGGGGCGTGGAAAAAACACCAGATCCCAAAGGGGTCCTCTAGCAGAGAGAACATTTTAGAGGCGTTAAAATCCCCCTTGCCGGGGGTACGCCCTGCGGAAAAACGGGTAAAAAGCGTGTGGGTCAATGTGTCGTCCATTATTTATATTCTATATATTTTTGCCGGGAGCTGCACAAAATCGTACGGCGTGCCGGCCCGCAAAAAAGAATGCGGCGTATTTTTCGCGTGAAAATATGATAATATAATACATATGCTAAACGCGTTGCTTTTTCAACTGATTGGTTTTGTGGTGTGCTTTGTTTTGCTGTTTTATTTTACGGCAAAATACCGCGCCGCTTTGGTGCGTGAAACGGATTTGGATTACCCGGTGGAGGACTTGACCGTGATGACGGTTTCCAAGCCGGCGTTTGCTTCGCGTGCGTCCATTTTGAGCTCCCTGCAGAACACTTCTGCGCTGGAGGTGGCGGATTTGAAAGAAAAAGTGAAAGAACTGCACTACCGTTTGGAGGAGATGAAATTAGCGCAGGATAAAAATAATGCCGATTTGAATAAACTGGTGGCCCGCATGGAACAGCGGCTAACTACCTTTGAGCAAGAATACGTAACAAAATTGCAGCCGACTTTGCTGAGCCTGATTGAAGAATTGGAAAATATGAAGGTTACCGAAAAACCGGCCAAATAGCAAAATCTGCTTTCGTTTTACAAACCTGCCCGATAATTTGGACAGGTTTTCTTTTTTGGCAACTGGAATAGTCCAAAAATCTTATGCGGGCAATTAGATTTTTGGGTTTATGACTTTTTAAAAACTCCTT
>CAVDMZ010000114.1:0-4481 GCA_963610115.1 Duodenibacillus sp. | reverse complement strand
GAGCAAGGGAATATGACGTCCTCTCGCTACTGCGAAACCGTGGGCAGTGACGGCAAATGTACGGCGTATGATATCTTCGATAGCTTTGACTACACCTATGATGAGAATGGGAATCAGACGTCTAAGAGTACCTGCTACGAGTATGGCAGTGACGGAAAATGTACGGAGTATATCTTTGCCGAAGACTACACCTATGATGCCAATGGGAATATGACGTCCTTGCGTGTCTGCGACGAAGCCCTTGGCAGTGACGGCAAATGTACGGGGTATTTCAGCGGCATGGACACCACCTATGACGCGAACGGGAATAAGACGTCCTCGCGTGTCTGCTACACCCTTGACAGTGACGGCAGCTGTACGAAGTATCTTAGCGGTGGAACAGAGTACTTCTATGACGACAATGGGAATATGACGTCTGCGCGTGAGTGCTACGAGTATGGCAGTGACGGCAGCTGTACGAAGTATAATAGCAGTAGCAATCACTACACCTATGACGCGAATGGGAATATGACGTCCTATCGCTACTGCCAAACCGTTCGCAGTGACGGCAGCTGTACGGGGTATAACTTTAGCAGGTACTACACCTATGACGAGGAAGGGAATATGACGTCTGTGCGTGACTGCAAAGCCTTTGACAGCGATGGCAATTGTAAGAGCTGGGGATCTTACTCATATAACTAATCCTAAAAAATCCCGTGCCCCACACCCAGAGCCTTTGTACAAAACCACCCCGCCTGGTTTTTTTCGGGCGGGGGGTTTCAACATAAATCGCATGTCTTTATATTGTTCTAAAATCGCCCAGCCCCCGCTTACGCGAGGGGCTGGTTTGTGTCCGGCAGAATTTATTTTCCGTTTTTGCGTTGGAGTGCGGCCTTAATCAACCCGTCAAAGAGCGGGTGCGGGCGTAGCGGACGGGAGCCAAATTCCGGGTGGAACTGGCCCGCGATAAAGTACGGGTGATCCTCACGCTCCACGATTTCGGGCAGTACGCCCTCGTGCCAGCCGCTGACCTTCAGGCCCGCCTCGCGCAAGGTTTTGACGTAGGCGGGGTTGAACTCATAGCGGTGGCGGTGGCGTTCCTCAATGCGGTCCTTGCCGTAGAGACGGTGGGCCAGGGAGCCCTTTTCCAAATCTGCCGTGTAATTGCCCAGGCGCATAGTGCCGCCCTTATACACCACATTCTTTTGCTGTGGGGTCAGGTCCACCACCGGGTCTTGGGTGGCGGGGTTAAACTCGGTGGAGTTGGCATCCGCCAAGCCGCACAAGTGCCGCGCGGCCTCAATGACCGCACACTGCATACCCACGCAAATGCCCAAAAAGGGCACCTTGTTTTCGCGCGCAAAACGCACGGTTTCAATCTTGCCTTCAATGCCGCGCGTGCCGAACCCGCCGGGGATTAAAATGCCGTCGGCGGCCTGGAGTTTTTCGCTCACCTTGTCTTTTTCGGTATTGACGTAAAGAATTTCCACCTTGGCGTCGTTGTTCATGCCCGCGTGGCGCAGGGCTTCGTTGATGGATTTGTAGGCGTCTTGCAGTTCAGAGTATTTCCCGGCTACGGCGATTTTAACGCTTTGGCCGGGGTGCTGGGCCTTGTCAAAAAAGCGGAACCAATTTTCGTCCACGGCGTGTTTGGGTTTTAGCCCCAACAGCGAGAGGACTTGCTCATCCACCTTTTGCTTGTAGAAGTTGAGCGGTACATCGTAAATGGATTTGGCATCGGCACATTCAATGACGGCCTGCGCCGGCACACTGCAAAAGAGCGAAATTTTGTTTTTTAATCCTTCCGAGAGCGGCTTTTCCGTGCGGCAAATCAGCATGCTGGGGGCAATGCCCACCTCGCGCAGTTTGTTGACGGAGTGCTGGGTCGGCTTGGTTTTAAGCTCTTGCGCCACGGAAATATAAGGCACCAGCGTTACATGCACGCTGATGACGTTTTGCGGCCCGCGCTCCAGGCACAGCTGCCTGGCCGCCTCTAAAAACGGCAAGGACTCAATGTCGCCCACCGTGCCGCCGATTTCAATGATAGATACGTCAAAATCTTTTTCAAAAGCGCAGAAGCGTTTTTTGATTTCATTGGTAATATGCGGGATGACCTGCACCGTGGCCCCCAAATATTCGCCACGGCGTTCCTTGTCAATGACTGTTTGGTAAATACTGCCGGCGGTGTTGGTGTTGGCCTTGGTCATGTTCACGTCTAAAAAGCGTTCGTAATGGCCCAGGTCCAAATCGGCCTCGGCTCCGTCCACCGTGACAAACACTTCGCCGTGCTGGTACGGGCTCATGGTGCCGGGGTCCACATTGATATAAGGGTCGCACTTAATCATATTGACCTTAAAGCCATGCAGCTGCAACAGTTTGCCGATGCTGGCGCCGGAGATGCCTTTGCCCAGGGAGCTGACGACGCCGCCGGTGATGATGATGAATTTAGACATATAAGTCCTCCTAAAGATAATTGTGCTTCATACAGCTTGCAAATGGAACGGATTTTGACTTTTTTGCTTCGCTTGCGTACCGAGAGTCGCTGCGCTCCCGTTCTTCGGGGTACGCGGCGCTTGCAAGAAAAGCCAAACTCCACGCGCTGCGCTTGCCCATGGGTTTCCATTTGCAAGCGTGCATTTTACTTCGGTCAAATGGTGCGGCCGCTCAAACTAAGCCGCTTTCTGTTTTCCCAATGGAGCACCTTTTGCCGGGCCTGTTTCGGGCCATAAAAGGGGAACTCCCGCCGGGGCGGGAGTTTCGCTCTAATGCGTTTTGTAATAGGTTTCGGCGTTTTGCAGGTCCTGCGCGGTGTCTATGGCCGGGCCGGCCGCGTCAATGACCACGCATTTTAAGGTCATGCCGTCCTCCAGTGCGCGCAGCTGTTCCAACCGCTCCAACTGCTCTAACGGGCTGGGGGGCAGGCTGACAAAGCGTTCCAACGCCTTTCGCTGATAGCCGTAAATGCCGCAATGCTGCCAATAGGGAATATTTTTGTTTTCCTCGGTGAGCTCACGTTTAAACGGCACGCGCGAGCGCGAAAAATACAAGGCCTTGCCCTCTTGGTTTAAAACGGCCTTGACGCAGTTGGGGTCGTTGATTTTATTTTCATCCAAGGTCGGCGCGACAGCGGAGGCAATATCGCAGGCGGGCTCTTTTTGCAAAAGCCGCGCAATTTTTTGCACGGTCGTTGGGGCAATAAACGGCTCATCGCCTTGCACATTGATGACGATTTGCTCCGGGCGGTTTTTAGCCGCTTCATACACGCGGTCGGTGCCGCTTTGGCAGGCGTCGCTGGTCAGCACGCCCTTGGCGCCAAACCCGGCCACCGCGTCCACCACTATTTGGTTTTCCGTGGCGATGAGCACCTCGCCCACGTTTGCCTTCACGCAGGCTTCCCACACATGCTGTACAACGGGCTTTCCCGCCAATAATTTTAAGGCTTTGCCCGGCAGACGGGTGGAGCCGTAACGGGCCGGAATAACGATTAAAACCTCACTCACGGCAAGACCTCCTCAATTTCCTGCGGGGTGACAGTAGCCGTGCCGGATTTGGCCACCACAAGGCCTGCGGCGTAGTTGGACAGCACCGCCGCTTCGTGCAGCTTGGCCCCGCACGCCAAGGCCAGCGTAAAGACGGAAATGACGGTATCGCCCGCGCCGGTAACGTCAAACACTTCCCGTGCAGTGGCCTTGACGGTAACGGGCTTCTTTTTGCCCTTTTCAAACAGGCTCATCCCGTCGGCGCTGCGGGTGATTAAAATAGAGTCCGCATGGAGCATTTTTAAAATCTTTTGGCCCAAGTTTTCCATGGCCTCCTCTCCGCTTTGGGGGGTAAGGCCCGAGCCTTCCCACGCCTCTTTGGTATTAGGGGTCATGCAGGTAATATTTTTATATTTTTTGAAATTATCAATTTTGGGGTCCACGCACACGGGGATTTTGCGCTTGCGGCAGGCGTCAATCAGCGCCTTGATGTTTTTGTCGCTGAGCATACCCTTGCCGTAGTCGGACAAAATCACGCCCTTAGCCGTTTGCACGGCTTGCTGAAAGCATTGCATACAGGTGGCTGCGGCGTCGTGGGCGACGGGGTGTTTGCTCTCGCGGTCAAAGCGGACGATTTGCTGCTGCTCGGCCATGACGCGCACCTTTTGTGTGGTGGGGCGGTCGTAATCCTCGGCCACGCCGCGGATGTCCACCTTTTGTTTACGCAGAAAATCCTTGAGCAGTTCGCCGCCGGCGTCCCGTCCGACGACGGAGACCAAAATGGGCTTTGCGCCCAGGGCGGCTAAGTTTACGGCCACATTGCCCGCTCCGCCCGCGACGAAGAATTCCTTGTTTACCGCCACCACGGGCACGGGGGCCTCAGGCGAAATGCGGCTGACGTTTCCTTTGATGAAGTGGTCCAGCATCACATCGCCCACCACAATCATTTCCTGGCCTTTAAAGGCGCGTAAAATTTCTTTAAGTCTTTTAGTCGTTACGGTTTGCATGGGTAACCTCTGTGTT
>CAVDMZ010000113.1:0-4499 GCA_963610115.1 Duodenibacillus sp. | reverse complement strand
GGCTTGGTTGCGGTCATCAATGCTACAGAATATCACGCCGCTATCGCTTAATAATTGCTTGGCTAGCACCAAACGCGGATAAAGCATAGAGAGCAAATTGTCGCGGGTGATATTGTTTTCGTAGTTGGTTTGAGCATACTCGCCCATACTGTCTTTCCCGTACGGCGGGTCAATATAAATAACATCCACCCGCCCACGATACTGAATAAGCAAATTTAGCAGAGCGGGATAATTATCACCAATAATCAATTTGTGTGTAATGTCAGTCGGGTTTTGAGTAAAAGACAAGGACGTATTTTTCTTAAAGTAAGAGATGTATGGGCTTGGTTGTTCCAAGCGTTTATCAAAGTGAAAACCAGTGCGCTTGTATGTTGTTCCCAATTCGGCTATTTTAATGGCTTCATCAGCGGTTTCGGCTTTTTCTATCAGTTTTCTTAGCAGCGCATAATTTGACGGCTCTATAACTTTGTTTTGTACTCTTTTTTCTAAATCCGCCAAAATGGCCTTAACTACACAATCAGAAGATTGTGCCGTTGTCCGTTGGCCGCTGGCCGCTGGCCGCTGGCCGCTGGCCGCTGGCCGCTGGCCGCTGGCCGCTATTTATATTTTCTTTAAGCATTTTTGGACTCCTTTTTCAATTCTATATTTATATTACTTACCGCTAAATGGGGATTTTATTTCTGCTGTTTGTATTTGTTTTTTTTGATGAGGTGCTCGTTGTAGGTGCGGCTGAAATCGTGCCGACCGGTATTGTCCGCCACGAAGTACAGCGCCTCAAAATCCGGCTGCGGCTGCAGTACCGCCAGGACCGACTCATAACTCGGGTTGGCAATCGGCGCGGGCGGCAGCCCGTTGTGGCGGTAGGTATTGTAGGGGGACGGGTTGCGCAGGTCGCGGTAAGTCAGGCCCTTTTTCCAATAGCGGTTTTCACGCAAATTAAAGCCCAGCGCGTATTGCACGGTCGGGTCGGCCTCCAGACGCTTGCCGATTTTCAGACGGTTTAAATACACCGCGGCGATTTTGGGCCGCTCATCGTGGTAAATGGCTTCCCGCTCCACGATAGACGCCACCGTGAGCACTTCCTTTTCGGTTAAAGGGGTTGGATATTTTTTGAGCAGCGGCTTGACGCGGCGGTTGTACTGCGCCACCATGGCGTCCACCACCGACCAGGCGGGAGTATTCTCGGCAAAATAATACGTGGAGGGGAAGAGCTTACCTTCCAAATCGCGCTTGCGCACGATGTCTAAAAATGCTTGCGGGCGGGTGATATTGTGCTCGCCCAACATTTCGGCGATTTCCTCACTGCGCCACCCTTCCAGTGTCGTCAGCTTGGTCAGGTGCAGGCACTGGCCGCTCTTGATGCAGTTGAGCACGCTTTCGCCGGGCATATGGGTGCGCAAATCGTACTTGCCGGCTTTTAAATCTTTAGCAGACGAGGAGAGCTTAAACAGCAGCTTAAACCAAGTTGCGCTTTTAATAACGCCCTTTTCTTTTAAGTTGTGCGCCACTTGTCCCACGGTCTGCCCGGGCTGGATTTCAAACACCAGCGGCGTGCCGTCCTGCAGATAATGCAGTTTGATAAACAGCCCCAGCCCCGCCAGTGCCAAGATAAATACAGCCAAAAAAATGCAGACCCGTTTCTTCATTCTTCCCCGTGGATTAATGCGTTAGTTTAAAAAACGCCCGTTTGCCCGCCTGCAATACGTCGCCGTCTTGGAAATGTAAGGGGCCGTCCTGCATGATTTTTTGGCCGTTTAACCGTACGGCGCCTTGTTCAATCAGCGCGCGGGCTTTGTTCTTGCTGGGGGCGGCGTGGGCCTCAAACAAGACAGCCGAAAGCATCACGCCCCCGGTGGTTTTAAATAGCGGCATTTCGTCGGGGTTTTCTTTTTTGGAAAAGACCTTTTCAAAATTTTCGCGCGCGGCAGTGGCGGCCTCTTTGCCATGAAAACGCTCCGTCAGCAGCCCGGCCAATTTCTTTTTGGCTTCCATGGGATGCAGCGCGCGGATAGCGGCCAAGTCTTCAGAGGTAAGCAACTCATAGTAGCTCATCATCAGCTCATCGGACACGGACATCAGCTTGCCGAACATATCATTGGGCGCGTCATTAAGACCTACATAGTTCCCGTACGACTTGGACATCTTTTTCACGCCGTCAATGCCCACCAACAGGGGCACGGTCATAGCCACCTGCGGCTCTTGGCCGTTTTGCTTTTGCAACTGGCGGCCGACGAGCAAATTGAATATTTGGTCCGTGCCGCCCAGCTCCACATCGGCTTTAAGCGCCACGGAATCCTGCCCTTGGAATAAGCTGTAGAGCACCTCTAACAGCGTAATGGGGCTGCCCTCCTTCATGCGTTTTTTGAAATCGTCGCGCTCCAGCACCTGCGCCACGGTTACTTTTTGCAGGGTTTGCAGCAGGTCCTTTCCCGTTACGAAGGGGTCCAGCCACTGGCTGTTAAAGCGGATCTCGGTTTTGGACGGGTCCAATACTTTAAAGGCTTGCTCAGTATAGGTTTTGGCATTTTCTAAAATTTTTTCCCGCGGCAGCACCGGGCGGGTGGAATCGCGGCCGGAGGGGTCGCCCACGGCGGCGGTAAAATCGCCGATGACCAGCACGGCCGTGTGCCCTAAATCTTGAAAGCGCCGCAAGAGGGACAAAGCCACGCTGTGCCCCAAATGCAGGTCGGCGCTGGTGGGGTCGCACCCTAATTTTACTTTTAGTTTTTTACCGCTTTCCAGTTTTTTTTGCAGGCCTTCCTTGTTGACGACGTCCACGCAGCCGCGGGTCAAAAATGAAATTTGCTCTTCTATATTCATAATTTCCTCTCAAAAATACTCTTTTTTTATTGTAGCATATACGCGCGTAAGAGAAAATGCGCCGCTAATAAAAATCATACGGGTCGGCCGTGATTTTAAAATCCGTTTTTTTAGAGGGCTTGAGCCGGTCTAAAGTGCGGACCAAATTTTCGTAGCGGGCCGCATCGGTTTTAAATAAGACATATTGCTTTTTGAGGGCGTCGGTTTTTTTGCCGGTATAGACAGGGCCCAAGGTTTGGCTGCAAAAAGGCGCGGCGGCCTGCATGACGCGGGCGGTTTCGGCTTGCAAGAGGGTTTTGTCTTTGCTTTTGAGCAATACCTTGACTACTTTGACAAACGGCGGATAGGCAAAACTTTCCCGCGCCAAAAGTTCCTCCTGCGCGGCACTTTCATAAGAGGTTTTTAACGCCTCAAACGGATAAATATCCGCCGAGCAGGCCTGTATTACCAGCCGTCCGTTGGGGCGGGCTGCCAAGCGGTTTTTGAGCTTAAACAGCAGCTGGCCTAATCTTTCTGAAGCGCGGAAGTCAGGGCTGTCTAACTCCAAATCCGCGTCCAAAACGGCCGCTAAAGTAACCCGGGGGGAGAGCGCCGCCTCCAACGCTTGCCGCGTGCCCACCACGGCATCGGCCTGCCCCGCGTCCAACTTCTGCCGGACCTCGTGGCCTTGGCCGTCCTTGTTCCGCAAGGTGTCTGAATCCAAACGCAGTACGCGCATCTGCGGGAAAAGTTTATTTAATTCGGTAACGATTTTTTGCGTGCCGCCGCCGCGGGACCTAAAAATTTTATTTTGGCATTGGGGGCAGGTCTGGTCCAAACTTTCCAGGCGGCCGCACTTCTTGCAAATCAAGCGGTCCTCGCCCTCCTTTGTTTTTTCCCGCGCCAGGATGGTGCCGCATTTCTTGCATTTGGCATAGGCGCCGCAGTTTAAGCAATAATATGCGTTGGAATAGCCGCGTCGGTTTAAGATAAGCAAACTGGCCTGCTTGGCTTGCAGATTATCCTTGAGCTGGTCCAGTAAGAAATCAGACAATAAAGCCGAACGGGTCCCCTTTTTGGGGGTAATTTTGGTTTGCAGGGCTAGGGCGCGTCCGGGCGGGGGCTGGCGCAGGCGGATCTCCCGCATGGCTCCGGTTTGTACAGCGTGCAGGGTTTCTAAAGAGGGGGTGTCAGACACCGCCACAAACAAAGCCTCGTGCCGGCGGCAGCGCGCGGCCAAGACCTCGCGCAGGTGGAAGAAGGGTTTGTTTTCCTCTTGTTTGTAATGGTCATTTTCTTCCTCCAGCATGGCCGCCAAACGTAAATTTTTAAAGGGAAGCAGGCCCCCGGAGCGGGCCGAAATTACCAGCCCGGGCTGGCCGGAACAAATGCGCGAGAAAATCTTTTTCTTCTGGCTAAGCGGCATCCGGCTGTGCCAGCACAAAACATAGGCGGACCCAAAACGCGCCTGCAAGTTTTGGGCAAAATTTTGCGCGGCCAATACGTCCGGCAGTGTGATAAGCACTTGGCCGCAGTTTTGCAGTACTTCTCCGGCCAGGCGCAAAATAATTTCCGTCTTGCCATAAAAAGCGGGGGCGCTTAAGAGCACGGAGTGAAAACCTGTCGCCAAGCCGCTGTGCAGGCTTTGCCACGCATATTGTTGGTCCGGGCTGAGAGCAAAAGCGGGGGGGGGTAGATGC
>CAVDMZ010000112.1:0-4638 GCA_963610115.1 Duodenibacillus sp. | reverse complement strand
TATGGCTCCTATCCAAGCTATTAAAAATAGTCTCATATGTATTGAACCCTAACAACAGAAAAAGGGTTATTTGTTCAATTTTTTAAGCAGTTTGGCGGCGGGCTTTATGGTTTTGGCGGCCCGCTCCAACCAAGGGCGCGCCTGAGCGATTTGCCCCATTTGTACATAGGCCGCCCCCAAGTGATAGCTGACCTCGGGGTTTTGCTGCACGAAGGCTTCATCCAAACTTTGCAAGAGTTTCAGTGCTTGGGCGTACTTGCCTTGCTGGTAATAAACCCAAGCCAAAGAATCGGCAAAGGCCCGGTCGTCGGGGCGCAGGGCCAAAGCCTGTGTTACCAGCTCTTGCGCCTCATCCAAGCGCACCTTGCGCTCGGCCAAACTAAACCCCAGTAAATTGTACGCGGCGGCATTCTTTGGATTTTGCTCAATCACTTCCCGCACCTGCGTTTCCATGGCGCGGTAGCGGTGCAAATCCTCTAAGGCAAAGGCATAGGCCAAGCGGGCATTTTCATACTGGGGGTTGGTCTGCAATACTCCCGAAAGCACCCGGGCGGCACGGCGGCTGTCCTGTGCGTCCATTAAGGCCAAGGCGTAAAAATAACCCACTTCCACATTTTTATCAAAGCGGGCATAGGCCTGCTTTAAGGTTTGTAAAGCTTGGGTATTCTTTCCGTCTAGTTGCTCATAAAAAGCCACCTCCAGCCACTTCCCCGCCTGCGTGGAAAAATCGGCCGATTCGCGCAAATATTGTGCCGCTTGGGCGTACTGCCCGTCCTCCTCGGCGTACAAGGCCAAAAAATAATTGGCGGGATTATCCCCCGCGTCCAGCCCCTTGGCCTTCAAAAAATATTCTTTGGCTTTGGCGTGGTCCTTTACCAAGACATACACCGAGGCCATACGCGAATACATCGCCGCGCTTTGATAGCCTGTTTTATCCAGTTCTTCCAGTTCGTGCAACATCAAAAAAAGCTGGGAAGTTTTTTCGTACACTTCGGCCCGGGCCAAATAGGCTTCGGCGTAGTCCGGGTTGCTTTGGGTGGCTTGGTTGTAATATTTTAACGCGGTGGGGATATCTTTTTTACCGCGGTAAATATTGCCCGTCTCATAATCAATCACATGGGCAAACGCCGGATAATCCGCTTTGCGCCGCTGCAAAATCTGCGCCGCGCGGTCCACATCCAAAAAGCTCAAAAGCAGTACGTATTGATAAAAAATACGGGAATCCTCGGGGGATAGGGATAAGGCCTGCTCATAATAATCCTGCGCGCTCTTTAAGTCGCCCTTGCGCCATTGGTACAAGGCATATACGGCTAAATCTTCCGCGTCATTCTCCGGCTGTGTAATGTAATCGGCGTATGCGGCGGCGTTTTCCAAGCGGTCGGCCGCCAGCTGGCAGGCCAGCATTTGCCGCTTTAGAAACTTATTTTCCGGGGCGCGGCGCAACGCCTTTTCGTAATAAGAGCAAGAGGCGGTTTCATCGTGCTGTTGGGCATACAAAGCGCGCACGGTATCCATATATAAGGCGGCTTCCGCCTGTCCCTGTGCCGAGAGGGGCAGCGGCTTGGCTTGCCCCGGCACCAGCCCTGCACAAAACAAAAGAAAGAGTAACCCGGTTTTCTTCACAAATCCATTCCCATAATCAGCCCGTCGCAACCCGGACCATAAAAATCTTTACGCCGTCCCAGCGGTTTTAATCCCGCTTGGGTATACAGGGCCTGCGCGGGGAGATTGTCCTGTGCCACTTCCAAGGAAACCTGTGTGCTCCCCTGGGCGCGCAAGGCCTGCAAAGCCTGCTGCAACAGCGCACGCCCAAGGCCCTGCCGTGTGTGGGTGGGGGCTACGGCCACATTCAAAATTTCCGCACAACCCGCCGCACAGCGCAAGGCCAAAAAACCAAAAATTCCGCCCGGCTCCTCTGCACACCAAATGCAGGCGCAAGGCTGGGCTAATTCCGCCGCAAAACCCTTTTCCCCCCACCCGGCGGTCCGGGGTTGGCTCTGCTCCAGCGCGGCCAAGGCGGCGGCATCGGCAGGGAAAGCCCGGCGCAGCTTCATCGGCCCAGCTCAAAGCGGGCCGGTTTTAGATACAGCGGCTCCAGCGCGTCTTTTTCAAAGGATTCTTCTCCGGCCATTTCAATCAGCGTTTGCGCACGCACCCGGCAATCGGCCATCGGGGCCAAACGGTACAGGGCGCCCAATAATGTCGCCAGGGAAGTGCCGTCCTTATCCGTCCCGACGCAAAAGAGGGGTTCTCGCCGGGACGCCAAGGTACACAATAGCTGTTGCTTGGACAACCACTGCGGAGGCTCGTTCTTTGCGTCAAAAATCTGCAGGAAATATTCCTCACGAAACGCATGCAATACCACGGCTATTAAGCCCTCGGGGTGGGCTTTTTCCCATACGCGGTACGCGCGGGAGGCTTGCGCTTGGCGCTGCAGGATTTCAAATACCGTCGCACTGCGTACTTGCGTAGCGTTTAAATATTTGAGCATGGAAGCAAAAGTCAGCGAAATGCGTATGCCCGTAAACCGCCCCGGTCCGCGCACAAAGAAGATCCGTTTGACGTCTGCCAGCTCCGCCCCGGCCTTTTGCAAGGCCCGCTCCAAAAGTGGCAGAAGCATCTGCTCTTGCTTTAAGCCTGTCTTGTGAAAGGAATAAATCTTTCCCCCGTCCGCGGCGCACACCAACAACGATGGCCCGGAGGTGTCCAGCCCCAGGGTTATTTTGCGATTGTTTTGCATAATTCCTCCGCCAATGCTTGCGATGCGGGTCCCGCGCCATAAATGGTAATCTGCCGCCGGTCCCCCTCCTGTAAAACAAAGTCCATTTCCAAATGGTCTTGGGGCAACATACGGGCCAACGGGTCGGGCCACTCAGCCAAAATCACGGCTTTTTCGTCCTCCAACATTTCCTCAAAGCCCAAGTTAAATACTTCCCCCTCGCTCAAGCGAAACAAATCAATGTGAAACAGCGTGGTACGGCCCTTTTGGTAGCGTTTCATCAGGCTAAAGCTGGCACTGGTGGGCGAGCTCTTTAGCCCCAAGGCCTCCGCCACCCCCTTCACAAATACCGTCTTACCCGCACCGATGGGCCCGCGCAAAAACACGATTTCCCCGCCCCGCAACAGACGTGCAAACCGCCGGGCCAACTGGCGGGTTTGCTCTGCGCAAGAAGAAACAAAAGTCCATTTTTTCATTATTTCACCGTTTTAATGCACACCTCACGGCCGTTCTCCACCGTGCGGTCTAAATTCATCGGGTCCAAAAAATCTTTACCGTCCACCACAAATACATATTTGTATTCCCCGGCGGCCAACGCCAGCGAGGTTTCAAAATATCCCCGGGCATAGGGTTTGAGTTCAATGGGAGTGCGCCCCCACCCGTTAAAATCTGCCTGCAGCTGCACATTTTTAGCCCCCGGCGCCGTCAGAAAAAAATTGCGGTATTTGATTTCTGTATCGTATTTTTCCCGGGCGGGGCGGGAAAGAGCGGCCAGGTCGTCCTTATCCAAAGTAACCGATTGGGCGGCCCCCTCTATGGAGCCGGCGGTATAATCGTAATAATCCTCTCCCGCGACAAAAAACCACGTCAGCGCCGCGCAAATCAGCAGTAAAAAAAGGCCAAACAGCGCCCCGGGTTTTTTGGCGTTCATTTTAAATACTCCCGGTCATTAAATTCTGCCCCCAAAGACAAAGCCAATGCCTTGACGGCGGCCGGGTTAGCCCCGGTGTTTTCCACGCAGCTGGCGGCCACACGGTCAAATCCGGCTTCAGCGCAGGTTTTGATGAAATCCTTTACGCTCTCGTAGCCGTCTTCGTACCCGGCGGAGGGACGCACCAACTGCCGCCAAAGCGTTTCATTTTCGGCATTGAGGCTGATGTAAATCATATCCAAATCTTTTTTAAGCTCGGGCACGATGTTACGGTGATGAATTAAGTTACCCAAGCCATTGGTATTAATGCGGATTTTAAAGGGAGAATAAATGCCGTCCGCTTGGGCCTGTTTCAGTGCACGGGCGATAGCCAACACGGCGTCCAGACGCAGGGTCGGCTCGCCAAATCCGCAAAACACCACTTCTTGCACCGGGGCGGTGCGCAATTCTTTGTCTAGCGCAGAGAGCACTTGCGGGACGGAGGGTTCTTGGCCCTGCAAATCCAAATTGTGCCCGTCAAACTGCATATGCCATTTGGTCTTAATGCAAAAGGTGCACAAGTTGGGACAACGGTTGGTCAAATTAATGTACAAACCGTTTTTAAAACGATACACAATAGTTGCTTCGGACATACAATACCTCTTTTATTATTATAGCAGTTTCGCACCCGGGGCAAGAGAGGTAGGCAGGCCCTGCAAAATTTAATAAAATGTACATGGGGAAGGGTGGCCGAGTGGTTTAAGGCGTCAGTCTTGAAAACTGATGTAGGGGCAACTCTACCGAGGGTTCGAATCCCTCCCCTTCCGAAAAAATTTAAGACCCCGCGTTAGCGGGGTTTTGAATTTTTCCGGAAAATGGATAAGGCGAGGCACAAACTGCTTTGTGCCGAGCAGGATGAGAAAGCCGCAGCCTTATGCGAGTTTGAGGCCCTGGGCCGAAAGGCGAGCATGGCGAGGCGGGGCCGCGAGCGCCGAGGGTCAACGAGGCG
>CAVDMZ010000111.1:0-4653 GCA_963610115.1 Duodenibacillus sp. | reverse complement strand
AGCGGCGAGTGAAAGGCGGAAAAAAGAAAATTTTATTTTTTATGCTCCGCAGGCCAGCGGGGCCTTTTGGTCCTTTTCTGCCCCGGAGAAAAGGACATTAAGCGTTCGCTCCTGCCTAGAGGGCATAAAAAAACCACATCGCTTGATGTGGTTTCAAATGGCGCCCTCTAGGAGAATCGAACTCCTCTTTTCGGATTGAAAATCCGACGTCCTAACCGATAGACGAAGAGGGCAGTAAAAAGTGCGCCCGGTGAGACTTGAACTCACGGCCCCCCGCTTAAAAGGCGGATGCTCTACCACTGAGCTACGAGCGCGAAAACTGGGTCAAGGAACTTCCAGGGTCTGCGTGCTGCGGGTCAAACCCCAACATTGATATTATACTAAATTTTTTCCCGCCGTGAAAAGTTTTTATTTTTTCCGTCGGAACTTGTTATTATATTATAACAATTTTCCATACCGCCCGTCTGAATATTTAAATTTCGCCCGGCGGCGCCGTTTTTGCTAGAATGTTTATATGCGCTACATTTTGTATCTTTTTACTTTGGGGCTGGTGTTTACGGCAGGAATGCTGGTGGGTAATTTTTATCTGCCCGCGCGCAACGCCAGTGTGGCGGCGGCGGTATCTGTGCCGGATATGAACCGCGCCAATCCCGCCCTTGACCAAGCCAATGCCGGGCAAACCCAACATAATTTAAACGCGCTGACCCAGGCCTTGAGCGCCTGCCCGGTGGTGGTAGAAGCCGAGCGCGAACGCCTTTTGAACCAAATTATGCTATTCTTATCCGTGCAAGATTTTGAACTTAAAAAAGCCATTTACGAGGCGGAAATCGCCAAAAACGCCATAGACTCGCCCACCACTTCGCAGTTTTCCCGCGCGGCGCAGGATTACACGTCCGCCAAGGACAAGGCCGAGCAATTGGCCGACCGCCTCTTTCCGCTTGAAGCCGCACCACAGCCGTCAGCGGACCTTTCCACTGCGCCAATCGCAGACCCAGCGCTAACAGGCGATCCCTCTACCGCGGCCGCACCTGCCGCGCCTCCGGCCGAACCGTCCGACCAAAAAGCCCCTGCCCAAAAGGCAGAGGCTGTGGATAAAGCCAAGTAAACTACCGGTTGTATTTATCAAAAATTTTATCCTGGGCGTGTTGGCCTTCCAAGCGGGTGCCCGAAGAAACGATGACGTCTTGCAAGTGGCAGTTTTTAAGCACCGCCCCCTCCGCCACAGATACATACGGCCCCAAGCGGCAGCCGCCCAGCCGGGCCGTTTCATCAATCCAGCACGGTGGAATAATTTGATTATCCTGCAAAAATTTCTCCGGGATGAAGTTGTGCCGCTGCAGCAAAATACGGTTAGTCTGCAATAAAATTTCCACCGTGCCGCAATCAAACCAGTTCTGCATTTTTTGCGCGGTAATTTTTATCCCGCGGCGCAACAACACCGACAGCGCATCGGTCAGCTGGATTTCGTTTTTGACCGTTTTTCCCGACGATATCACTTCCTCCAGCGCGGAAAAAAGCGGGGCCGAATCCACAAACGCATACGCGCCAATCAAAGCCAAATGGCTTTTGGGATGCTCCGGCTTTTCCTCAAAGCCGACAATCTGCCCCCCCCGCATTTCCACCACGCCAAAGCGGCGCGGATCGGCCACCTCTTTGACGCCCACGGCATTTCCCCCCTCTTGCACGAGCGGGCGTAAATCGCCGTCAATAATCGTATCCCCCAGCACAATCAAACACGGGCCTTGCACCACGGGTTTGGCTAAATACACCGCCTGCCCCAAGCCCTTGGGCTCGGGCTGCTGCACAAAGCACATATCCCACTGCGGATAATGCGTGCGCACAAAATCAATCAGCACTTCTTTTTGGTATCCCACAATAAAAACTACCTTTTTAATGCCGCACGCCTGCACCTGTTGTAAAATATGCGCCAAAATGGGCCGTCCGGCCACGGTCAGCATCGTTTTGGGACAGTGGGCCGTGTAGGGCAGCAAACGCACGCCCTTGCCTGCTACGGGAATAATGGCGGTATATTCTTTCATTTATTTGTGCCGCCCCGTTTCGGTAAGCAGTTGCTGGTAGCTCTGCAGTTGGGTATGATACACCCGGGCGGCCTCCTGCGGTGTATAAGCGCTGCGGTAGGTCCAGTTTTCCTCACTGACCACCCCGGGCGTGTTGATCCGCTCCAGCGTGCCGGTGATATCCTGCCAAGAGAAGAGGGTAAGGGCGGAAGCGCTGGTCAGCACCCGACGCAAAATAGCGCGCTGCGTGTCTAAGTTAAACGGCACATTGCCGTCGGTTTTTTGGGCGGAAATCATTTCCCAAATATTCGCGCGCTCCTGTCGGGGCTGGGTTTCCCACCAGCCGCGCAGGGTTTCGGTATCGTGTGTAGATGTGGTGGCCAGGGAAACAGCCGGGTAATTGCGCGGCTCGCGGTAATAGCCGTTGTCCTCGCGCTCCCAGCGCAGCACTTTATAGCCCGGGATTTTCAAGTCCACCAGCATCCGGCGCACATAGTTGGGGATGACGCCCAAATCTTCGCCCACCGGCAGGGCCCCGCGCGCACTGTCCAACACCCTGCGCAAAAAGGCATAGCCGCGGTCTATTTGGGCTTGCTCGTCCTGCAGATCAAAGCGGCCTCTTTCTTCTCCCTGCGCAAAAATGTAAGTGCGGAAAAAGCCCACCAAATGGTCCAAGCGGAACAAGTCATACAACTCTACCGCACGGCGGATCTTGCGCCGCCACAGGTCAAAGTCTGTGGCTTGGATATGCTCCCAGTTATAGGCGGGCAAGCCCCAGCATTGGCCCCTATCGCTAAACTGGTCCGGGGGCGCGCCGACGGAGTAATCCAAACGGAAATTTTCGCGCTCGCTCCACACCTCGGCACTGTCTAAATTGGTGCCAAAGGGGATATCGCCAAACAAAAAGACCCCCGCTTGCCGGGCGCAAATTTTAACTCCGCGCAGCTGCAGGTCCGCCTGCCACTGCACATAAGAAAAAAAGTCCACGTATTCGCGGTATTTGGCTTCAAATTCATCCACGGCGGCCTTTTGGAACTGGGCCAACCCCTCAGGCCACTGCGTCCAAGTCTGCCAGCGGTAAAAATCCTTGAGTGTGCGAAACAAACTGTAGGGGCGCAGCCACTGGCGTTGGGCGGCGCAATAGGCGGCAAAGGCGCGCGCGTGCGGGGTGTCGTGCGCCATTTCCTGCGTCAAGAAAAACTGGTAAGACTGCCAAAGCACCTTGAGCTTGGCTTCTTTGACGGCCTTAAACGGCGCCTTGCGCGACAAACGCCACGCCGTAATGTCCCCCTGCAAATCTTGCAGCAGCTGCCGGACGGCCGGGCTCAAGGCGGCTTCCCGCACGGCCGTTACGTCAATATACACCGGGTCTATGGCAAAGGCGCTCAAGGCAGAATACGGGCAATTTTGGCCGGGGGCGGTTTCCTGCAGGGGCAAAATTTGCAAAATTTTTGCTCCCATTTCCCCCAAAAACCGGGTCCATTCCCGCAAGGAAGTAAAATCCCCCACGCCCCAATCCTGCTCCGTTTTCATGGCGGACAGGGGCATTAAAATTCCGTTGCTGCGTTGGGCCAGCAGCTGCTCATGCACGGTGGACATAGCTATTTGCGGACAATGGCCTCTATTTCAATGCAACTGCCCTTGGGCAAAGCGGCCACCTGCACGGTGGTCCGGGCGGGCGGATTGTCCTTAAAGAAAGAGGCATAGACGGTATTCATTTCCGCAAAGGCGGTCAGGTCCGTCATATACACCGTGGTTTTGAGCACGTGTTTGAGTTGGGCTCCGGCGGCCTTTAAAATATTTTCCAAATTTTTAAGGACCAACTCCGTCTGTACTTTCACATCCCCGCCGAAGATTTCCCCCGTTACCGGATCCACCGGCAATACCCCGGAAGTGAAAACAAAGCCTCCCTCCTCCACCGCTTGGGAATAAGGGCCAATGGCCTTAGGGGCCTGGGGCGAATTGATAATTTTTTTCATAGAAGCTCCTGTATAGATAAAATCCTCTCTATCATATGGTATAAAACCCCGCCCGGCGTGTCAAACGCAGGCGGGGAACAGAGTCAAAACACTTCTTATTTGGTAGTAATGGAGCGGATGAATTATTGGGACAAAAGATAGAAGTTGACATCACCCTCGCTTCCGTCATACACACCGCCTAAGCTCTGGCAAACGGCATTGGCGCTTGGATGAGAGGAATAGGCACCGCAATGAATACCTCCATCCCCCACATGAAAGTACAGCCCGGATCCGTCTTGCGAGTAAGCAGCAAAACCCCTTCCAAGGTGTTGGATAGGGATCCCTTTTACAAAAGCAGCTTCAAAGCCTTCAGCGGTAACATCGTAATTTTCCATGGGGTAATCCCACCCCATATCTTGCAGTCGGGCACAGCTACCTCCGGCCAGTTGGTCCATTTTGCACAAGTCCTGGAAATCTTTGGAAAGAACTAACAACTGCATCGCGCGGGATTTCATCACGGCCTTTTGATATTGCGGCAGGGCGATAGCAGAGAGAATACCAATGACGAGGACCACAACCAAGAGTTCAATCAGCGTAAAGCCGCGTAAAGGTCCTCTCCTTACGTCATTCCCGAAGGTTGGTATCGGGAATCTCGTTGTTTTTTCATAAGGTTGAGA
>CAVDMZ010000110.1:961-4724 GCA_963610115.1 Duodenibacillus sp. | reverse complement strand
GGCTAATAATATCCCATTTATTCCAGATAATGAGGTCGTTACCCGAGAGGGGGACATATGGATTTTAGGGGAACACCGCATTATCTGCGGAAATTCTTTACAAAAGGAAACTTTAAGACCGCTTATGGAAGATAAGAAGGCCGATATGGTGTTTACGGATCCGCCATATAACGTAAAAATAAACGGTCATGTCTGTGGAGCGGGCAATGTACAGCATAAAGAGTTTAAATTCGCTTCCGGCGAGATGACGGTTGAGGAGTTTACTCAATTTTTAAAAACGTCGTTTGAACTGTTGTGTATGTTCAGCAAAGACGGTTCCCTGCATTATATCTGCATGGATTGGCGGCACATTAAAGAGATTATGACGGCGGCTGAGGTGTATGACCAGTTTAAAAATCTTTGTGTGTGGCGGAAAGATAATGCAGGAATGGGCTCGTTCTATCGCTCTCAGCACGAACTGATTTTTATGTTCAAGCATGGGAAAGAGCCCCATATTAATAACGTTGAACTCGGCGTACACGGGCGTTATCGCACTAATGTGTGGAACTATGCGGGCGTGAATACCCCTAGCGCGGAAAATGCCGAAAAGCGGGCAATGCACCCGACGGTTAAGCCAGTGGAGCTGATTAAGGACGCTATTTTGGATGCGAGCAATCGTGGTGGTGTTGTATTGGATACTTTTTTAGGTTCTGGAAGTACACTAATCGCGGCCGAAAAAGCAGGCCGGATATGTTATGGGGTGGAATTGGAACCCAAATACGTGGATACGGCTATCCGACGGTATGAAAGTTTGGGAGACAAATACATTGCCATACATGCCGCCAGTGGCAAGACTTATCAAGAATTGTTGGCCGCTAAGCGAGCGGAAGGAGGCAAACATGACTAATGAATACGAAGTAGGATACGGGAAACCGCCAAAAAAACATCAGTTTAAGCCGGGGTACAGCGGTAATAAAAAGGGTCGCCCGAAGGGCCGGAAAAATATCCATACTATTGTTGAAAACTTGATGAATGAAAAAATCAAAATCACAATTAATGGCAGAACTAAAAAGGTTTCTTGTATAGAGGCAACGATTCGTCAAGTTTCGCTTGCTGCGCTAAAAGGGGATATTAAAGCGCAAAGAATCTTGTTTGATTTGATTTCCAAATACACGGTGCGGCAAGAAGATTTGTTGCAAGGGAATGAGGAAATGCAACAAGAGGATATACAGTTATTAAATGAAATGATGAAACAATATGCGCGCGGAGAAGAAATAGATGAAAGCCGTGCCTAAGCGCCAATGGTTTCATGCACTCTTACGGAAAGACTTTAAAGCCTTTGTCTGTAAAGTATTTGCCGAGGTTAGCCCGCAATCTCTTTATCTAGATAACTGGCATATAGACGTTATCTGCGCGGAATTGGAAAGAATGATAACGGGGGAAAATACCCGTCTGATTATTAATATTCCGCCAAGGTATATGAAGTCCATTATTTGCTCGGTGGCATTTCCTGCGTTTATTTTGGGGCATTTCCCCCAGGAAGCCATTGTTTGCGTCAGTTATGCCGAGGAGTTGGCAAAAAAACTAGCGGCCGATTGCCGCCGGGTGATGGAATCTTCGTGGTATCGGCGAATATTTCCCAATACCCGTTTGGCAGCCACCCGTCGTGAGATAATGGATTTTGAAACGACACGCGGTGGCGGGCGTTATGCCGCTACAGTAGGTGGTACCTTAACGGGTCGTGGCGGTAATTGGATTATTATTGATGATCCGATTAAGCCCGCAGACGCCAATTCCGACCTAATCCGAAATAAAGTCAATGACTGGTACGGAAGCACTCTTTATAGCCGGTTAAATGATAAGAAAAACGGAAAAATTCTGCTGATTATGCAGCGCACGCACGAGCAAGATTTGACGGGATATTTAGTAGAAAGCAAAGTAGGCTTTAAGCATATTGTTATGCCTTTGGTCGCATTGCAAGAGGAACATTGGGCTTGGAAACGAGATTTAGACGGCAACGCTCGCTCTTTCCATTATGACCGTCATATTGGTGAACCGCTTCACCCAAAACGAGAGGGGCTGGCGGAAATAGAGCGTATGAAACAGTCTATGGGCAGTGCAGCGTTTGCCAGCCAATGTCAGCAAGATCCTCTGGCACTAGGAAGGAATATTGTTAAATGGCACTGGTTTAAGCGATATAGTTGGGAGGAGTTGAAGAAAGGTGTTTATAGTGGGGAGTTTTCCATCTTGCAAATGATGTTTAGTTGGGACTTAGCCATTAAACGCGGTAAAGAAAATGATTACAGCGTGTGTATTTGTGCTTTACGTACTGATAAGGGCTGGTATATTTTAGACGTTAAACGATGGAAACTGGAACTGCCGGAACTGGTAAAAACGGGGTATGCCTATATGGAGGAAAAGCGCACTCTGTTTAAAAGACTTCGGTATGGTTTGTCGTTTAAAATACTGGTGGAAGAAGCGGGCTGTGGAATCGGATTCTTGCAGGAAATGCAGCGGCGATATTTTCGCTCGGCGATAATGCCCGTTAGACCTGCGGAAGACAAGGAAACCCGTCTTCAAAATGTTACTCCTGCTTTAGAGGCGGGACGCTGTTTTCTCCCCAAGGACGGCACCGTATGGGAAGCTGATTTTAAGCATGAAGTCCTCGGTTTTCCTAATACCAAGCATGATGATCAAGTAGATGCTTTGTCCCAATTACTTTCGTATTGGAAACCCAAGACGTTTGATTTTATCTAGTTGACTTCCTGCCCGACAGTAATGCGTACTGTAACTGTCGGGCGGAAACCTAAGGAGGATTTATGAATAAACTGGAAATGTTAACGCAAAGTGTACAGATTCTGACGGAACTGGCAGGTGATATGCAAAAACAAATTGCGAACGCCCAAGAAGGCGCGGACGAAAAATCCGCCAACTTGATTATGGGCAGTTTGGCCGGTATAGCGGAAACGGCTTCGCACATCAAAAACATCCACGAAGCCATGGAGTTTATGCATAGGAGGTAGAATAGGGGTGTCTGGCCGTATTATTTATTATCTTGGTAGGGGATTTTGAAATAATCCAAGGTCGCTTTGAACTCATCTTGCACAGATAAACAGTAGTATCGTGCGTTATCGGCAACAAATCAACAATATATTATAAATAATATATGCTTATTTGCCGATATGGGAAAAGTCTATACAAGAGCTTGATTTCTCTTGATTTATAGTGTATAGTTGTTTTATACATAACTATACACTAAACTGTGCAAGGAATTTATTATGGAAACAGTAGTGAAGAACATCCAACAAAAAATTACTATTTTGAAAAATATTTTTAAGAACCCACAAGCAGTTATATCCTTACACAAATGGTTGGAAACGGAATTGGCCTATACATCCAACCATATTGAAGGAAATACCTTAACGCGCCAAGAAACCGCTTTGGTTATTCAAGAGGGTATTACTAAGGGGGAAAAACCTTTTAAAGATTATCTAGAGGCCAAAAACCATGCAGCGGCCTTTCGTTACATTTTGGACGTATTATCCAAAAATAAAGATATCAGCCAAGATGATATTTTAAAAATCCACTCTTTTATATTAAAGGGTATTAATGATTCTTTTGCCGGAAGGTATCGTAATGTCCCTGTCCGAATTGGGGGCAGCCGCGTGATTTTACCTAATCCCATAAAGGTGTCTGGTTTAATGGCAGATTTTATTACTTATCTTAATAATGAAAAAGATCCCATACAAAAGGCCATTATGGGCCATTTTAAATTTGTATCTAT
>CAVDMZ010000110.1:0-864 GCA_963610115.1 Duodenibacillus sp. | reverse complement strand
CGTTTGTGGACGGGAATGGCCGCGTAGGAAGGCTCTTAATGAACTTAATTTTACTGCAAAATAATTTATGGCCGATTATTATTCGCCCCAGAGATAGAAAGATATACATTAATAGTATTGAAAAAGGACAGTTTACTCAGGATACGTCCTCTTATCAATCTTTTATGCAAAAAGCTTTTGCGCGCAGTTTGGATAGTTACATTGATATGTTTCAACCTTCAACGGAAGAAACGAATTTACTCAAAGTAAGTGAATTTGCCAAAGCGGTAGGGGTACCTGTTTCTACGGTCCGATATTGGCTGAGAGTTAAAAAGTTGATTTCCGTCGCTAAAACGGCTGGTGATTATATGCTTTTTAGCCGCGAACAGGTAGAAGAAATGAAAATAAGAAAACGCGGTTAATCCCCAAAATAGGACGATTTTGTGCAGTGCCGTAGTATTGTGAATTATTGGTAAGATTTGAAAAAATCAGACCCTTTAACCAGTAAGTCAAAGGTTTTTTAAGCACAATCTGATGTTTCAAAATTATTTATAATGAAATAATAAATGATAACATAAGGGAAATGTGCTATGTATAACTATAGAGAAGGCAAAAAAAGAATTAAAGAAATTCTAGATAATAAATTGCTTGTTGAAGAAACTGCAATCCCTAAAGAAAATCAGTTTACATACGAAAACGCTTATTACGGATGGGTTACAGCTTTATTTGTAGACATTCGGAATTCTACTCAATTATTTACCAATGAAAGTTTTGATAATTAACATGAACTTAGAAGGACATTTATGAATTAAATATCGTGATAAGCGTTCTTGGTCGATTTTATCAAATGTATTATTTGAATAGGTGCAAAAATCAGTATCATAG
>CAVDMZ010000109.1:0-4734 GCA_963610115.1 Duodenibacillus sp. | reverse complement strand
CACAGCAAAAAGGCCATCGCCTTTTGCCAAAACTTGGATCTGCCGTAAGCAAAACTTCATTTTTCCACCCGGGGCTTGGGTCCCGGGTTTTTGTGTGCCCTATTTACCATTACTTAAAAACATTAGGCAACTGTTTGAAAAAGGGGAGCCCGCTTTTCAATAAAAACCTCCCCGCGCTCCGTTCAATTTGATAAAATAGAAATATATGCGGCAAATCCTTCGTTTTGACGAGCTAGACTCTACCAACGCCTACGCAAAACGGAACCGTTCTTTTCTTTCAGACCAAACGGTCCTTGTCGCCCGGACCCAAACGGCCGGACGCGGACGCATGACGCGCCAGTGGCTCTCTGAGGTGGGCGGGCTGTACTTTTCTGTATTGCTTAAACCCGTACAAACCCGTTTTTTGCCCAACCTTACGCAGTGGATGGCGCTGTGCGTGTGCGAAAGCGTGCGCGAGGCCGGAGCGGAGGCCTTCTTGAAATGGCCCAATGATGTGTTAGCCGACGGAAAAAAGCTGTGCGGTATTTTGAGCGAGGCCGTTACCGGCAAAAAGGGATTTGAAGCGTTGGTTTTGGGAGTGGGGGTCAATGTGGCCCAAGCGGATTTGAGCCAAGCCGGGCAGCCGGCCGTTTCCTTAAAAATGCTGGGTCTTCCGCTCACGCCCGAGGAAATACTGCCACGTATATTGGACCGATTTTTTGAAGGATACGAACAAGTAGTAAACCGCGGTTTTGAAAGCATCCGTGCGGCGTATTTGGCCCGGTTTCCCTATCTAGGAAAACCCGTCACCATACGCTGCGGCACACGCGAAGCCGCCGGCACGGTGCAAACTCTTTCTCCCCAGGGGACCCTGCTCTTGCAGACCCCGCAGGGAGTAACGGAAATATCAATAGGAGACATGATGGTATGAGCGCAGAAAGTTTGTTGATGCAAAGCGTGGTAATCACCATTATCGGCATGCTGGTCGTCTATCTGTTCCTCATCATAATGGTGTGGATAATGAAGGGCCTGGGCAGGCTGGTAGCGGTACTGGAAAAGTTCTTCCCGCAGGACGTCCCCCAAGCGGCGGCGGCCGGTGCGGATAACGCCTTGGTGGCGGTGGCCATCGCGGCAGCCAAAAGATTTCAAGGCAAGTAATTCTATCTTCCGAGGAAAAAAATGAAAAAAATTAACTTTATGCTCACCGCGTTCCGCGACGGCTTTCAATCCGTCTATGGTGCGCGCGTATTAACTAAGGACTTTATGCCCGCCGTGGAGGCTGCCCGCCACGCCGGCATTAGTCATATGGAATTTGGCGGCGGGGCCCGCTTTCAGGCCTTGTTCTTTTATTGCAACGAAAACGCCTTTGATATGATGGACACCTTCCGCAAGACCGCCGGGCCGGACGCTAATCTGCAAACCTTGGCCCGCGGCGTAAACGTAGTCGGCTTGGAAAGCCAATCCTCCGACGTCATCAAAGCCCATGCCCAACTGTTTAAAAAACACGGCACCACCACCATCCGCAATTTTGACGCGCTAAACGACGTCAACAACCTCATCTACTCCGGCAAATGTATTCACGAAGCCGGGCTCAAGCACGAGGTTTGCGTGTCCATGATGTCCTTGGCTCCCGGCTGGGACACGACGGGCAAAATCCACAACGAAATTTTCTATGAAAAAGTCCTGCGCTCCATTTTGGACTCCGGCGTGCCCTTTGACTCCGTGTGCTTCAAAGACGCTTCCGGCACTTCTACACCGACCACCGTCGGCCGCACCATGGCCATGGCCCGCAAACTGCTGCCAAAAGGCACCAAAATCGTTTTCCATACGCACGAAACCGCCGGCAACGCCATTGCCTGCTGCTTGGCCGCCATTGAAAATGGCGCCGACTCTTTGGATTTGTCCATGCAGCCCGTGTCCGGCGGCACCTGCCAGCCCGATATTTTGACCCTGTGGCACGCCCTGCGCGGCAGTGAATACAGCCTAGACATTGACCCGCTCAAAATCCAAGAGGCCGAAAATGTGTTCAAAGACTGCATGAAGGATTACTTCCTGCCGCCTGAGGCCACCAAGGTCAACCCGATTATTCCGTTCTCCCCCTTACCGGGCGGCGCCTTGACCGCCAACACGCAGATGATGCGCGACAACGGCACCTTTGATAAATTCCCCGAGGTTGTCAAAGCCATGGGCGAATGCGTCAAGCTGGGCGGGTTCGGCACGTCCGTCACCCCGGTTTCCCAGTTCTACTTCCAGCAGGCTTACAGCAATGTGATGTTCGGCCCCTGGAAGAAAATCACCGACGGTTACGGCAAAATGGTGCTGGGCTATTTCGGCAAAACCCCGGTGGAGCCGGACCCGAAAGTGGTCAAAGAAGCCAGCGAACAGCTGGGCCTGCAGCCAACCACCAAGACCCCGTTGGAAATCAATGACGCCAACCCCAAGAAAGGCTTAAAGCCGGCCCAAGAAAAATTGCAAGCGGCAGGGCTGCCGGTAACGGACGAAAACGTCTTTATCGTGGCCACCTGCGGCGACAAAGGGATCTTGTACCTCAAGGGCGAAGCCAAAGTCAACGGCGTGCGCAAAGTGGCGGCCAAAGTGGCTGGCGATGCGTGCAAAGTAACCGTGGAAGGCAAGGCCTACCATGTATCTTTTGAAGGCGACAACGTGGCCGTGGTCAACGGCAAACGCTACCACATCGGCGTAGGCGCGGCCGACAAAGCCGCCGCCAAACCGGCCGCCGCCCAAGGCGAAGGGGCGGCATTGAACTCCCCCTTGCCGGGAGCGGTCCTGCGCGTGAGCGTCAAGGACGGCGACACCGTGGCCGAGGGCCAAGAAGTGCTGGTGCTGGAAGCCATGAAAATGGAAACCGTCATCAGCGCGCCGGCTGCCGGCACCCTTCATCTGCTCGTCAAACAAGGCGATCAGGTGCAAACCGGGCAGCCGCTGGCGGAAATTAAATAAGAGGATTTGCTATGAATTTAGTGGACTCTCTCATTCAAATCTCTCACGCCTCTTCGCTTTATGCGTTGACGTGGCAGCAGCTGGTCATGATGGCCGTTTGCTGCTTCCTGCTGTGGCTGGGCATTAAAAAGCAGTTTGAACCGTTGCTTCTGGTGCCTATCGCCTTTGGCGGTTTATTGTCCAACATCCCGGTGGCGGATATCGCCGCCCCGGGCAATTTCTTGGGCATTATTTATGACTTCGGCATCAACAGCGGTTTATTCCCGCTCTTTATCTTTATGTCCGTGGGTGCCATGACCGACTTTGGCCCGCTGATTGCCAACCCCAAGACTTCCCTCTTGGGCGGCGCGGCGCAGTTTGGTATTTTTGCCACGCTGATCGGAGCCATTGGCCTGTCTTACATTTACGTAGGCGACAAGCAGCTCTTTGCTTTCGGTCTGCGTGAAGCGGCCTCTATCGGTATCATCGGCGGAGCCGACGGCCCGACGGCCATATTTTTGACTACGCGCCTGGCGCCGCATTTGCTGGGAGCCATCGCCGTGGCGGCCTATTCGTACATGGCCTTGGTGCCGGTCATCCAGCCGCCGATTATGAAACTGCTCACCACCGAAGCCGAGCGCAAAATTGTGATGAAGCAGTTGCGCCCCGTCAGCAAACGCGAAAAGATTTTGTTCCCTATCGTGCTCTTGCTGCTGTGCGCGTTTTTACTGCCCGACGCCGCGCCGCTGATCGGCGCCCTGACGTTTGGAAACCTGATTAAGGAATCGGGCGTGGCGGAACGCTTGTCTAAAACCTTGCAAAACGACTTCTGCAACATCGTAACGATTCTGCTGGGTTTGTCCGTCGGGTCCAAACTGCAGGCCAGCCAGTTTCTGCGCACAGAAACCTTGGGCATTTTGATCTTGGGTATTATCGCCTTCTCCATTGCCACCGCCGCGGGCGTGCTGATGGCCAAGGTAATGAACTGCTTTAGCAAGGACAAAATCAACCCGCTCATTGGTTCGGCCGGGGTATCGGCTGTGCCGATGGCCGCCCGCGTATCCAACAAGCTGGGTTTGCAATATGACAAGAACAACTACCTGTTGATGCACGCCATGGGCCCCAATGTGGCCGGCGTCATCGGCAGTGCCGTGGCCGCCGGGGTATTGCTGGCGTTGCTGGGCAAATAATAGTTGCGCATTTGAAAAAACCCGCGCTTAAAGCGCGGGTTTTTTATTTGACAAAAAAATTACGGCAAACGGTAATGTGCCCAGCCTGCCCGGATGCCGTCGAAGGTGCCCTGCTCTACTTCCTTGCAGAATTTTCCGTCTAAGTTGTCACTGCCAGACCTTGCCTCTATACAGGACCATTGGCCGCTACTGTTATTTAATTGGAACCCACTGCATTTGTATGGCCCGTCTATCCACACCGCTGTGGCAGCGCAAGACAAACTGGCGTTACAATTGATCACTACTTGAAAGCCATTCCCTAGGCGAATGGCATTAGGCCCGACGGTCATCAGCTCACAAATGTTATTTGTACTAACGCCATCGGCAGTAGTGGGCGCACTCAAAGGGAAATCTATGTCTAGTCCATCAAAACTTTTAGGGTTTTCTCCGTTGGCCCAACGATACACCATGGCCGCTTGCCACACGGCACGCACAGCGGTTTTCAGCTGGGCATTGCGGCTCTTTTGCACCGCTTTTTGATACTGCGGCAATGCAATGGCAGAGAGAATGCCGATAATAAGAACAACGACTAAAAGTTCAATGAGCGTAAAGCCGCGCAAAGGTCCTCTCCTTACGTCATTCCCGA
>CAVDMZ010000108.1:0-4793 GCA_963610115.1 Duodenibacillus sp. | reverse complement strand
GTCCACCGTGGCGGCCAGCAGGTCCTCCTCCCCCAGTGTAAATTCCAACGGGAATTTCGGATTGACCACCCGCTTAATAGCCACGGGCACATCGGCGGCGTTTTTAACAATGATAGCGCAGGAATTATTGTCCGCCTCCGCCACTTGGGACAAACGCGCAGGCACGGTCACGGTTCCCGTGACGTTAAAACGCCCCTCGCGCACCTGCCGCGCCGCGCAAAAAACACACGCACACACGCTGGCCAAAAGCAGAACAAGCAATACTTTCTTCATACTTATATTTTACTTTTTTGCTATCCCCGCACGCAACGGCGCAGCGGCTTATTGCTTAAAAAAGCCCCACAAATTTTGGTTGTAGATCCAGCCGTGGCATTTGCCTTGTTTGGGGTCGGCCGGGTCATCCTCCACTTCAATCCAAGAGCCTTTTTTGGAAATGTATTTAAACGGATAACCCTTTTCCACCGTGCAGACAATTTCATTGCTGGCACCGGGGCCCTTGCGCACATTTACGTCCACTTTAGCAGACATTCCGCCCTTGGGGCTGAGCAAAGAGGCAGACACCCACCCCGTAAACCCTTCAAAATCTTTTACTTGCACCCATTCCTTGTCCGGGCTGGTTTTGAGCATAATGACCGGCGTGTATTTCCAAGCGTAAAACTTCACGGCGCACTTCGTGCCGGCACAGGCGCGGATATTGGCTTTGGTCGTATTGATACTGGCGTATTTCTGGGCCAAAACCGGGACAGAAACAAAACAGACAAGCAGTGCAGCTGCGGCAATTTTTCTCATCATATAAATTCTCCTTAAAGATAACACAGACTCTCCCACAAAAGAGTATAGCAAATATTAGCCCCCCTTTGGCAATACCCTTATTTGGCCGGGGCCCGATCCCCCGAATAAGCGGAAAAAAGATATAATGAAAGAAAATCCCTTCAGGAGTTTCTTTATGAAAGAACAAGTACAAGCCGTTATTGACCAAATCCGCCCGATTTTGCAAGCCGACGGCGGTGATATCCAGCTCATCGGCGTAGATGAAAAAACGGGCATCGTTACCGTAGGGTTGCGCGGCCGCTGCGGCGGCTGCCCGGCAGCGCAAATGACCTTAAAGGCCGTAGTGGAACGCAAAATTAAAGAAGCGGTCCCCGCCGTAACAGCCGTTGAACGCGTCTGATGCTCAAGGCGGATCTGCACACCCATTCGGTTTTTTCCGACGGAACCTCTTCGCCGGAGGAGGTGGTGTGCGCCGCCGCACGGGCCGGAGTCCGGCTTTTTGCCTTGGCCGATCATGACACCACAGACGGCGTCTTGCGCGCCCAAGCCGAATGCGTGCGGCGCCAAATAGATTTTGTACCCGCTGTAGAAATCAGCACGCGTGAGCACGATCACCTGCACTTTTTAGGTTACGGGGTGGATCTGCAGAACCAACGCTTTGGACAATTCTTGGCGCAAAACCGCCAAAACCGCGTCAACCGCATCAAGCAAATCATCCGGCAAATTGCCCAAAGCGGGGTGGATCTGACTGAAGAAGATGTGTTTTCTTTGGCTCCTAACACCGTCAGCCGCGCCCATGTGGCAGACGCCCTAAAAAAGAAGAAAATCGTCTCCAGCCGCCAAGAGGGTTTCCGGCGTTTTTTGGTGCCGGGGCAGGTAGGCTATGTGCCTTCGGCCGGGGCAACCGTGGTGCAAGCGATACAGGAAATCAAAAAGGCCGGGGGCCGGGCGGTTTTGGCACACCCGGGGCTGACCAAAGAAGTATGGAATTTTCCGCCGTGGATAGAGGCGGGATTGGACGGCTTGGAGGTTTTCTATCCGTCCCACACCTACACGCTCAAACAAGAATTGCTTAAAATAGCCCGCAAGTACGATTTGTTTGCCACAGGCGGGTCGGACTACCACGGCCCCCACGCCGGACGGATTACTTCTTTAGGGGTCTCTATCCCCCCGCCCTACAGCGACCGCTTACTGCGTAAATTATTAAATAGATAGGCACGAAGAGCCCCGCCGTTTGGCGGGGCTTTTGATTTAGTTGGGCAAGGGATGATTCATATCCGGTCCCTCCGCGGGGTCTTGCGGCTGTGGCGGATTTTGCTTTTTGTTATGCAATTTTTCTTGAAAGTCGTGCCGCTGCGTCTTGAGAAACTTGACCAAACTGGAGTTGGACGTCATATTCAGCGTCACCAACCAACTGAGCACCAACGCGCCGGCGGCATACCACAAGTCCAACCCCTGCATGCCAAACCAAGTGTTGAGGTGGGAGGCCGGAATGGTCAGCAAGCCCGCAGCGGCCATGGTGACGGCCAAAATGACGGAAATTTCCCGTTTGAATTTTGGGTTTTTCTTCGTTACAAAGTCATACATTTGCGAGAAGTAGTTCCCCACACCCAGGCTAGTTACCGCCGCGCCTAAAATGGACATCGGCACATTGCCCACGGAGCCGAGCATCAGCAAGGTCCCCAACCCCGATACGGTATTGCACAGCAAATACATGGTACCCGAGCTGATGCGCGAAGCCACCAAATTGCCACCCAAGCGGCCCAAAATCAGCGGCACATACAAGGATACCGCCACCAACAGGTTGGCCGTGGCTTCATTAGACATCAGCTGGTTTAAGTTCATGGAGAAAGCGCTGGAAATGGTAAACTCATGCACCGTGGCCAAAGTCATGCCCGCCGTAATCAGTGCCACCGCCGGAGCATGCAACAGCACTTGCCAAGCATTGACCGGGTTCTTTTCCAGATGATGCAACACTTGAGAAAACTGTTGGCCCAACACTTGCGCCTGTTCTTGCGGCAGCAAGGCGGACATTTTACTTTGGGCATCTTGGGCAAACTGCGTGATAAGCTGTTCGCGCAAGGCGGGCATTTCTTTCTTCTTTTTCCCCTCTTTGCTATAAGCTTGCAGCACATTGTCCATAGCGGCCAAAATATCCTTTGCCTGTTTTTCCAGCAAATCGCGCTGCCCTTGCACTGTGGCGCCCTCTTTGGCCAACTCCTCTTGCAGGGCAAACACCATTTTGCCCAGTTGCTGGTCTATTTCCCGGAGGCTGCCTTCCACCGTGGGCACCGTGTACGCATCGCGCAAATTGGCGCGCAAGGTACGCAAGGTGGTAATCAGCGCATAAGTACCGAATAAGGGGAAACTGACAGAGTACACCAAACTGCCCTCCGTCCCGGTCGCCAGGAACCATGCTTTATTGAGCAGCCAAGGCACCGCCAAGAAGAGCAAGGTGCCGAAATTTTTAAACACAAAGCTCAAATTGTACATCAGCAAATTACGGATATCGGCCGTGGAGGGCTGGGCCTTTCTCACGTCCTTTATACGCTGGGTGATATCCTTCCAAGTAACGCGTTCCCCGGTCAAATCTTTTTTGTCGGTCTTCTTTTTCTCCGCCGGCACCTTGCCGCTGTTGACATCTACCAGCATATTGGAAGTAACCTGCTGTAACACGCTGGCTACGGAACGCATCACGAAGGCGGAAACTACTACCGCAACAGCAATATTGCTGGCCGAGGCCTCGCGCGCCAACCCATAAAAGCCCACCAACGGCGGCAGGAAGTTGGCCACGCTGGTCATAAAGCCGGCAATCACGCTCAAGCGTTTTTCGCCCAAGCGGCGCAAGACGGGGTTAAGCAAAGAAGCCAACCCCGGGATGACGTAATTGATGACCATCATCAGGTTGGTGGCGGCCGCGGCACTTATACCCAAATCATGGTGGATAATGGGCCCCATGGTTTTGCCCAAGGAGTTGTTATAGAGCTGCTGGTCGCGGTACAAAATAGCGGCCTTGTTTTTAGTGCGCAACACCTCCACCGGGAAAATCTGCTTGCTGTTTTTTAATATTTGCACCAAGGTTTTGATTTGGTGCTTGGGCAATCGGATATACAAATCCTGCAGCGGCTCGGCTTGGTCTGCAAACGGACGCAGCAGACCGATGCGGCCGTCTTCGCCCAACACCAAGCGGGCTTCGCCCGGGAGAAGTTTCTTTTGGATTTCCACCTGTACCGGCAAAGCCTGCCGGCCCGTGGCATTATACAAGGGGACCGTCACGGTCTTGGCGGCCTGGTTGGGGCGGCGTTGCAGCTTGATGTGCAGCGGCGTAGCCAAGTTGGCCTCTTGGGCCAGCTTTACAAAGGCTTTAAATTCCGCCGCAGTGCCCGCAAATTTTAAAAAGAAGTGCGACATCGTCACTGGCTCTGTCGTGCCATTTCGCAGCTGTGCGTGGAACTTTTCATCAAAGGTCATGCGGTTGAACTTGTCTGTCTTAATGCGCGGATCCATAGACAAAGCCACCGGCAAAATTTCCTCGGTTTGGGTGTCCGGGTTGGCATAGGTCAAGCGAAATCCGTCCACAGGAGTTTGATCGCCCCCGTTAAAATCAAATACTTCTTGGGAAGAAAGCGGATTGCGCACCGCAGGCGCAGGTGTAACAGAACGGGCCGTTAACAGGTCCAGCGTAACCTGCTGTAACTGCGAGGCCTGCGGGTTAACGGCAGACTGCAACCGCACGGCAAAACCCGCGCGCACATATTGCAAAAACAAATCCGATACGGCCGCCCCCGTACGTTGGGCCTCGGCGATGGCCAAGGCGTAAGAATCAGATACAATTTGAGAAACCTTTTTAACTTGGTTGCGGGTGTTCAGCCAATCCGTTGCAAAGCCAAAGCCGTTGGCGCTAAGCACTCCTCCGGCCCCCAAGGCGCGCATAATGTCTTTCTCAAAAGCACTCTTTTGGAAACCTTTCTTAGGGAAAAAACGGTTCCAGCTTTCTTGTGAGACTTGGAGCGTGGTGGCGG
>CAVDMZ010000107.1:0-4799 GCA_963610115.1 Duodenibacillus sp. | reverse complement strand
ATATTGGTTTAAAAAGCGGCGGCAGACCTCGTGGCATTTGCTTAAAGAGAGCAGGTCCTCCGGTTCGCTAAACACCAAGTTGGAAAATTTATCCTCGTGCATACGCTGCCAAAACTGCGGCGAAATTTGTAATACAGGCTGTCCGGCCAAGCCAAAGCCCGCCGCCGCCATCAGCCGCAGGGTAAAGGCGGAGGCAAAAGCCGGGCTGGCTCCGGCATATTCCAGCTCGGTCAGCGCTTGCAGCAACAGGTGGTATTTTTCTGCACTGGGCTGGCGCAACGGGGTCAGGCGCATCATCAACTCGCAAAAATGCAAGGCCAGGGTCTGGCGTTTGAGGTCTTGGCGGATGGAGGGGAAAATGTGATTGATTTTCCCGCCCGTTACCGTGCCCAGCACGCTGGCGTTGCGTGCGTAGATGCGGTAGTCGGCGCAGGCATACGGTTCGCTAAAGGCTTTGAGTTTGCCCTTGGCGCGGTTGACCCCCGGCAGGCGCAGATTCAAACGCCCGTGTTGCAAGGTGTATAAAGAGATGATCCGGTCGGCCTCCCGGAAGTCTTGGCGAAAAAGGACAATGCCCGCGTCGCTAAATATCATATAATAAATGTAGCAAATTTTTAGCTTGTCTGCCCGGATTTTGCCAGCGGCGCGCTCCCCGGGCAAAAGTGTTGGACAGCGCCGCCGAGATAAGCTATAATATATAGGTCCTTTTGTGCGCGCGGCGCATACAAAGGAGAATTTAACTTAATAACAGGAGTATACGGGCCTTGAGGGTTTCCCTCCGCCCGTATAAGATAGAAAATGCTGCCTACATACAGACCTAACAAAGCCAAAAGAGCCAAACACATCGGATTCCGCGCCCGCATGGCCACCGCCGGCGGCCGCAAAGTCCTCAGCGCCAGAAGAGCCAAAGGCCGCCACGAATTAATCCGGGCCTAATATGACTTCCCAGGGCTTGCCCAGAGGGTGCCGTCTGCATCTTAAAAACGATTTTAAGAATATTATCCGCAGCGGCGGGCGCATACAAGGTTGTGGCCTTGTCCTATGGTTCAAGCCCGCTCCGGCAGGCCGGTCCGGCCGGCGGCTGGGGTTGGTCGTATCCAAAAAATTCGGACCCGCGGTCATGCGCAACCGCGCCAAGAGGCTTCTTCGGGAAGCTTTTAGATTAAACCGGGAAAGATTAAAGGGCGGGGTGGATTATATTTTCAGCCCCCGCAACAGCGATATTTCGGCCACGGTTGATACGGCGGAAAACGCCGTATTGAGCCTGTGCCGCCGGGCCGGGTTGGTAGAAACCGGATACGCCGGGGCCTCTGTCCCCGTTGCGCAAGATGAATAAGATTTCGCTGCCACTAAGACGTGGCGTTTTGTTTTTGCTTAAAGCGTGTATGTTGCTGGTGCGGCCCTTGCTGGGGCCGCGTGGGGTGTGCCGTTTTACGCCCACCTGCAGCCAATATGCCCAAGAGGCAATCGCCAAATACGGGGTATTTAAAGGGGGATGGTTGACACTGTTGCGTCTGAGTAAGTGTCATCCGTTTCATCCGGGCGGATATGACCCGGTGCCTTAAAGCTCCTCTTCCCGTGTGCTGAAAGCTCCCGTCTGCAAGTCCGCCGCCTTTGTGCGGCCAGGCAAGTAGAGGACTTTTATGAATAGAAATATGTTGTTGGCGGCCTTGTTTTTTCTGCTGCTGATTACAGGGTACAATCAGTTTATCGTATTGCCCCGTGTGCGTGCGCAGCAACAAGCCGCCGAACAGGAATTGGCCCAAGCCAAGCAGGATTTGGTGCGGACGGACGCTCCCGCCGCGCCCTTGGCCCAAGCAAAAACTTCCGCCCTGCCTGAGGAGTTGATTACTTTTCAGGCCCCGCAGGCCCAAGTGGTTTTTACCTCCAAAGGGGCCGGCATTAAGCAATATTTGTTTGAAGATGTCATCTCCCAGGTGGACCTGACCCCTTATAAAGGGGAAGGGTTTTTTACCACCTTGCCGCAGCTGGACTTCCGCGAGGCGGCGCGCACCCAAGACAGTATCGTCTTTACCGCGCAGTGGGCCCCGGGGGTGGAAATACGCAAAACCTACCGCTTTGGCGAAAACGGCCTGGGCAGCGTCAACCTGACGCTGAATAACCAGACCCAACGCGAAGTAACCTTGCCGGCCTTTGACTTTAATTTCGGTCCCGGCTTGGCTACGGTCAAAAGCGAACTTTCCGACAATGAACGCGAATCCAAGGCTGTTTATTTGACCCAAGAGCCGGGCAAAAAGAATCCGACCTTGGTCAAGTTTACTGCCAAGGATAAATCCCCGGCCTCCGGCAAAGATTGGATTTGGGCCGGCGTGCAGAACCGCTATTTTTTAAGCGTCTTGGTCCCGCAGAATTGGACGGCGGGCGCCTTGAGCACCCAAAAAGAAGCCGTTACCACCCAAAAACGCCTGTGGGGTTTGTTTGGGGAAGGCCAAGTAGAGGGCCCGCAAATGCGCATCGCTGTACCTGCGCAGACGCTGGGGGCCAAATCCTCCCAAGTGCTCAAGTCTGATTTTTACTTTGGGCCGAAGGATTACCAACTCTTTGAAAAACTGCCCTATCACTTCAGCCGCAGTATTGAGTTTGGTTTCTTTGGGGCCTTGGGCCGCTTGGCGCGCAATGTGCTGGAAACCTTTTACGGTTGGACGGGCAACTACGGCGTAGCCATTATCATGCTGACGGTGCTTTTGCAGCTGATTTTGTTTAAGTTTACGCTGATGTCGCTCAAGTCCAGCGCGCAGATGAAGAAAGTACAGCCGGAAATGAAACGCCTGCAGGAAAAATACAAGGGCAACAGCGAGGCGCTCAACCGCGAAATGTTGGCCTTGTACCAAAAACACAAAATTAATCCGCTCTCGGGCTGTTTGCCTTTGCTGATACAGCTGCCTATTTTCTTGGCGCTGTTCAATGCGCTGCGCACGTCTTGGTCCTTGCACGGGGCCGGGTTTGTGTTGTGGATTACGGATCTGTCATCTAAAGACCCGTATTATATCTTGCCCATTTTAATGGGTGCTGTGATGTTTTTTCAACAGCGGGCCACCATGCCTGCTCAAATGGACCCTTCCCAGGCCGCCATGTTTAAATACATGCCGCTGGTGTTCACCTTGTTGTTTATGAATTTCCCGTCGGGCCTGGTGCTGTACTGGCTGACCAACAGCCTGATTACGTTTGGTATTCAAACCATTGCCAACAAAAAAATCGCTCACGCGAAATAGAAGGAGTTAAATTTATGCCGCACAAAATTAAAGTAGAAGCAAAAGAAGTTTCCCTCGCCATAGAAAAGGGCTTGAAGGAATTGGGCCTGCGCCGCGACCAGGTGGAAGTAACGGTTTTGGAAAACCCCAAAAAGGGCTTTTTGGGGTTGGGCGCGCACCCCGCCGTGGTGGAACTGCGCCAAAAACGCTGGAGCTCCGGCAATTTGGACGCGCAAATTTATATGGACGTGCCGAAGAAAAAACGCACTTCCTCGCGCAAAAATGACCGCGGCGACCGCAGTAACAGCCGCTCCCGCAGAAACGACCGCTCCGGCGGCGTGCGCGAAATCAAACGCGGCGGACGGCGCGGCTATTCTTCCCGGCGTGCCGAAAAACAAGCCTACACCAACGAAGTGCAGCAGCTGCCGTCTTGGGAAATTCAAAACGCTTTCGTGCCCGATTTCTTAAAGGAGCCCTTGCAACAGGCGCAGGATTTCTTGGTCCAGGTGCTCACGCATATGGGCGTAAAGGCAGAAAATGTACACGGCTGGTGGGACGAAAAACAACAGCGCATTTTGCTGACCTTTGATTGCGATCATCCGGCCATTGTAATCGGCAAAGACGGCAAAACGCTGGAGTCTTTGCAGTATTTGGCTACCTTGAGCATCAGCCGCCACTTTGATAAACCCATTTCCGTCATTGCCGATACGCAAAACTATTGGCGTAAATCCGAGGATAAAATCAATGCGGATTTGGAGTACGGCATCAACCAAATTAAAAACGGCTACAGTGTGTACCGTTTCCGCCCGATGAGCGCGCAGCTGCGCCGCTATATCCACCGCGCCGCGGAAAACAATGAATTTGTCATCACAGTATCCGAGGGAGAAGGCCAATGGCGCAAGGTTACGTTGCGTCCGCGCCCGGCGGACCAGCCGGTCCAAAAGAAAGCCCAGCCCGCAGGATTTCATCCCGCGGCGCAGCCCGTAACAGATCCGGCAGCAGAAAAGACCGCTGAAACGCAACAAGCGGCGGCTCCAGCGGCCGAGGCGGCCCCCGTCCAAGAGATTCCGCTCGCACAACTGCCGGCGTCTCCTTTTGATGACTGCGGCGAATGTGCCTGCCCGTGCCATAAGACGGCAAATCCCACGGAGGGATCTGCAAATGAACCCGCCCCGGCGGTAGAAACAGTCCCGGTAGAACCGGCCCCGGCGGAACCAACTCCGGCGGCAGAAACCGCCCCTGCGGCCGAAGCGGCACAGCCGGAAAATAAATAAGTCTTTTTTCGTTCCCTATATCCTCCCGCCTTACAACGGGGGGATTTTTTATGTCCTTTTCTCAGTGGCAGAAAAGGACCAAAAGGCCCCGCGGGCCTGCGGAGCATAAAAAATAAAATTTTCTTTATTCCGCCTTTAACTCGCCGCTTCATAGCGGCTCAGACAAAAGGCGGATTTTTGTATGAAATTTTATTTTTTATCGGCGCTCCGACGGCCGCTGTTTTAACGGCGAAACGGCACAACGGCGAAAGCGGTTGAGATCCCCGAGCCCTGCGGGCCGCAACTTCGGGGATGACGACTTTTTATGAACGAC
>CAVDMZ010000106.1:0-4813 GCA_963610115.1 Duodenibacillus sp. | reverse complement strand
TCAAGTAAACTACCGCGGGAGAAAACCCACGGTGGTTTACCATTGGTACAAAGAAATCCTCGTCGGGAAACGAGGATTTTAGATGGTGCCCAGTATAGGATTTGAACCTATGACCTTTCCCATGTCAAGGGAACGCGCTACCCCTGCGCCAACTGGGCTTAAAACGGGTTAACTACCCATTTATTATAGCAAATAACCCGCCGGAAAGGAAAATTTTGTTTCCCAAACGTTTAGCGCCTCTTTTGCAATAGGGACCGTTTTCTCCGGGCTGTTACAGTGGCATTTGGGCTTGTGCTACGGCTTGGCGTTGCAGGTCCAGCTTGCGGTTGCGAATCATTAGCAGGAGATCAATAAACACCATCATCAGGTTGGCTACATACAGCCAAATGACCGCATCGTAATTGTAAAATACTTTGTGAATAACGCCGCATAAATAGGCCAGTTCAATGGTAATCATAAAGGCAAAACTCTTGCCGGCGGCCGTTTTAGTTTTGACCGATTTATAAATATTGCACGGCCAAGCCAACCCAAACCCCAGCATCATCAGCGCTTCAAAAATACTCATATTTCCTCCGAAATAAAAACCCCGCTCCGTAGTATCGGGCGGGGCTGTTTAAGTATATTATACTTCTTTGGCCTGTATTTATTCAAAACTCCATGCCTTGTTGCCCAGGGTGTTTTCTGCAAATTCCAGCAATGCGCGGTGTACCAAAATGGACTTGCCCGTACGGACGCGGTGTATTTTGCCGGGGTCGGCTTTGGAGGGAATCTCTAAATATACCTGCGTGGTCCCTTTGGTGGCGTCCAGCAAGGTCTTCAATTTGCGCAGGTTTTCTGCCGGATAGTCCGCCGTCAGATGCAGGGTCAGCTTCTTGGCCATATTGCCAATGAGGTCCATGACATTTCCTACATCCTGCAGGTTGATTTCCACCCGGGCGCTTTCATCGTCCACACGCACGTCGCCGCAAAAGACAAGCACAGCATTGGGGGACACTTGGGGGGCCACCTCCTTCCACGCGCGCGAAAACGCATTGACCAAAATGGAACCCGTGCAATCCTCAATAACAAACTGGGCCCATTCTTCCTTGCGTTTATTTTGGCGTTTCTTCATCCGGGTAACAATCCCCACCACATTCAAATGACCGGAGGCTTTGCCGTCCAAAATATCGCGTATAGCCACACAGTGCAGACGGGGAAGGTAGTTTTGGTATTTGGCGATAGGATGCCCGCTGAAATAAATGCCCATCACTTCTTTCTCATAGCCCAGCAGTTCGCTTTGTGTCAGCGGGGCTACGGGCTTGAGCTTGGGTTTTTTAAAACTCATCACGCTGGAGAGGTCATCTCCGAACAGGCTGGCGGTTTGCTGCTCTTTTTCCTTGGCCACCAAGTGCGCCGTTTCTAAGGCTTGGTCCAGTTGGCTGAGCAGAGTAGCGCGGGCCTGTTTGGGGTCTGTATCCGGCATCAGGCCATCCAATGCGCCAGCCTTGGTTAAGCTCTCCAAGGCCTTGCGGTTGGCTTGGCCCAAATCAATGCGCGCGCACAAATCGTCTAAAGAGTCAAAGGGTTTTTGTGCGGCGGCCTTGGCAATGGAAATACACGCCTCGGCCCCGGCGTTTTTAACCGCTTCCAAAGCATAGCGGATGTATTGCTTGCCGTCCTTTTCCTCTACGGAAAATTCCGGCTGGCTCTTATTGATATCCGGCGGCAATATGCCAAAGCCCATCCGTTTGGATTCTTCCAAATAGGTGGCGATTTTATTTTCTTTATCGTCGGCCCCGATGGCGTTGTGGCCGATTTCGTTGGTGAGTGCGGCGCACATAAATTCAATGGGGTAATTGGCTTTTAAGTAGGCGGTTTGGTACGAGACCAAGGCATACGCATAGGAGTGGGACTTGTTGAACCCGTACCCGGCAAAGGCCTTCATCTGTTCGTAAATGTGGGTGGCGGACTTTTCTGAAATGTGGTGGGCCTTGGCCCCTTCCACAAATTTTTTGCCGAACTTTTCCATTACTTCAATTTTCTTTTTCCCCATGGCCTTGCGCAGCGTATCGGCCTCCCCGGGGGTAAAACCGCCCAGCGTTTTGGAGATTTGCATGATCTGCTCCTGATACACCATACAACCGTAGGTATCCTTGAGCACCTCCTCCAATAAGGGGGTTTCGTAGGTAATTTTTTCCTGTCCGTTTTTACGCCGCACGAACATATCCATCATGCCCGACTCCATGGGCCCCGGGCGGTACAAGGCCACCAAGGCGGACACGTCGCCAAATTGCGTGGGCTGCAGCTTTTTAATCAGGTCGCGCATGCCGCCGCTTTCCAGCTGGAAGATGCCCAAGGTTTGGCAGGCGCAAAGCAAATCATAGGTTTTTTTGTCATCTAACGGGATGTCATTAATGTCAAAATCTTTGTTGTGCCGCGCCCGGATGAGCTTTTCGGCATTATCAATAACGGTTAAGGTGCGCAGCCCCAAAAAGTCCATCTTGAGCAGGCCTAAGTTAGAGCAGGGCTCCCCTTCAAATTGCGTGGTAATGGCGTCGCGCGCGCCGCGGGCCAGCGGCACATAGTGCGAGACGGCCTCCTTGGTAATCAATACTCCGGCCGCATGAATGCCGGTATGGCGTTTGAGCCCTTCAATTTTGCGGGCCATATCAAACAGGCGTTTGGACGTGGGATTGTTGGCTACTTCGGTTTGCAGCTCCTTGATGTCGTTCAGGGCCCCGTCTAAAGTGATTTTAGGGTCATTGGGGATCATCTTGGCTACACGGTTGGTCTCGCTGACGCTAATGCCCATGACACGGGCCACATCGCGCACGGCCAGCTTGGCTTTCATCGTACCGAAAGTAATAATCTGTGCCACCTTGTCGGCCCCGTATTTTTGGCGCACATAGTCTATGACGCGCTCGCGCCCGGTGTCGGACATATCAATATCCAAGTCGGGCATACTGACGCGGTCCGGGTTCAAAAAGCGTTCAAACAGCAGCTTGCTTTGAATGGGGTCCACCCGGGTAATATCTAGGCTGTAGGCCACAATGCTGCCGGCCCCGCTGCCGCGGCCCGGGCCGATGGGAATACCGTTTTGGCGGGCCCAGTGAATAAAATCCTGCACGATAAGAAAGTAACAATCAAACCCCATGCTAATGATGACTTCAAACTCGTATTCCAGCTGCTTGAGGTACTGCGGCGGCACGTGGCCGTGCATTTTGCGCTGGAGTCCCTCGCGGCACAGGGCCTTAAAATATTCTGCGGAGTTGGGGTATTGGGGGGGAATGTCAAAATTGGGCAGGATAAATCCGTGCTTAGGAAATTCCAAATTGCACTTTTCTGCTATTTCCAGCGTGTGGGCCAAGGATTCGGGCGTGTGGGCAAACAGCGCATACATTTCCTCGGGCGACTTAAAGTACAGCTCGTGCGTGGTCATTTTCAGACGTTTGGGATCGTCTAAGGTTTTGCCGGTGGAAATGCACAGGTTCACGTCGTGCGCTTCCCAGTCCTCTTTTTTTTCGTAGTGGCAATCGTTGGTGGCCACGGTTTTAATATTTAACTTTTTGGCAATTTCCTTTAAAACCGGCAGGGCCAGTTGCTCCTCACGGATATGGTGGTCCATGAGTTCTATGTAATAATTGCCCTTGCCCATGATATCTTGGTATTCTTGGGCCAGCGCGCAGGCTTTTTCAAAGGGGGCGGTCAGGGCATCTTGGGCCAGAAAACCCTTTAAGCAGCCCGAAAGCGCAATCAAGCCGTCTGAATATTTAGCCAAAAGTTCCTTGTCAATGCGCGGATGATAATAAAATCCGTCCACCCACGCCAAAGAATTAAGCTGCATTAAATTGAGATAGCCTTGGTGATTTTTGGCCAGCAAGGTCAAATGGCCGGTGCGGGATCTGTCTTTATCGGTATATTTCCCGTCGGTAATGTACATTTCACAGCCGACGATAGGCTTGAGCCCGGCCGCGCGGGCCGAGTCATAAAAATCCAAGGCGCCGTACAAGTTGCCGTGGTCGGTCAGGGCCATGGCCTTGATGCCGCTTTCCGCCAGTCCGCGCAAAAAGCGCGATGGCTTGTGGTTCTCGGAAATACGCAACATTCCGTCCAGCAGGGAATATTCTGAATGATTGTGTAAATGTATAAATTCTTTCATAGCTAGGCCACAACACGGCAAATTTTATAAGATAGGGATATGTCCCATTATAGTAAATTAAAAGAGACCCGGGTGTCCAGCCAGCCGCTGTATAGGGGGGTGGTGGGGTTTAATAAAGACATCGTGCGCCTGATTAACGGGCGCGAGACCAGCCGCGTGTATTTGGTGCACCGCGGCGCCAGTGCCATTGTGCCGGTGGAGGCCGGGCAGGTGTACTTGGTACAGCAATACCGCTATCCCATTGGGCGCACCACGTGGGAAATCCCCGCGGGCAAACGCGAGGAAGGGCAAACGCCGCTTTCTTGCGCCCGCGCAGAGCTCAAACAGGAAACGGGATTGCGGGCCAAAAGTTGGGAAAAATTGACCGCCTTTTACCCCAGCAGTGCGTTTTCCTCGGAGATCTTGCACATTTATTTGGCCACCGGGCTGACCCCCGGGAAAGATTGCCCGGACGGCGATGAATTCTTAAACGTCAAAAAATTTCCGCTGGCAAAGGCATATGAAATGATTTACAGCGGCAAAATTGCTGACGCCAAGACCATCATCGGGTTACTCTTGTACAAAGAGCGGCAAAGATAAAGCGTCTTTTCCAAACAAAAACCCCGCCCAAAAGGCGGGGTTTTTGATAAAAAGAACTTTTATTGTGCGATGTTCTTCCATTCGGCCCATTCTGCC
>CAVDMZ010000105.1:0-4873 GCA_963610115.1 Duodenibacillus sp. | reverse complement strand
TTCTGATTTTTATACCTATCCCAAACTGCAAATCGTCGGCGGAAATTACGGCGGCTGTCTGCCCTTTGACGCGCATATGGATTTTTCATCCCCGGTGCGCTTGGAGGAATTGCTCAAGCACATTCAAGTCAGCCCGGCCTCGGCCTTGCGTGAGGTAACCGGGCCGGAGCTGCAAACCTTGGGCTACCAACGCAGGGAAGAAAAGAAAACCCCAGAGAGTCAAACAGAAGCGGCCCCGCTGCTGCGGGACTATTTTGCCATGCCGCTGTCTTTTCTGCACATAGAGCCCAAACAAACCGTTACCGTGCGGGTGGACAAAGACCTCAAGGACATTTATGGCCAAAGTCTGGGACAAACGCAAATTGTTACCATTACCAACAGCGGCTATTGCCCGGCGGTGAGCTTTAAGGGCGGCACGGGCGTGCTGGAAAGTTATTTGCCCCTGCGCCACCCTATTGACGTACTTAATACCGCGGAGCTGGACGTGCAGGCCGCCCGCTACAGCAAGGCGGATTTTATTCCCTTCTTTACCAAAAATGTGCCCTACTGCCAAGCGGCGGAACTGGACAAGACCTCCTTGCAATACAAGGGCAAATACCGCTTTAACACCCCCGATGACAAAACCCAAAAGACTTATTTGGACTTAAAGAAATTTAATCCCACCGGGCAAAACAGCATTATTTATTCACAGGTGCGTGTGCCCAGTAAATACCGCGCCGAGGGGTATTGTTGGGAAAGTGCCACCGATAATATTACCGATTTGGGCGTTACGCTCAAGACCTCGCAAGAGAACACTTTGGTGTGGGTTACTTCTTTACAAAACGGACAGCCGCAACCCAATTTAAATGTAGAACTTAAGGACGACGCCAACCGCACCCTGTGGACGGGAAATACCGACGAAAATGGCCTCGTGCGCGCCCCGGGCTTGCGCCAGCTGGCTCCGCAGGCCAAGAACCGCTGGGGACGGCCCAACTTGTACGCCTTTGTTGCCTCCCCCGGGGGGGACGCCGTGCTGGCCAGCGACTGGAACGACGGGTTGGAGCCGTGGCGGTTTAACGTATCTTATGATTATTCGCCCCAGGCACTCCCGGCCAAAACAGCCTTGTTTACCGAGCGCGGCATTTACCGCCCCGGTGAGACGGTTTACATAAAGGGGCTGACGCGCCAAATGCAAAACGGCCAATGGGCCCTGCCCCAAGCGCGTCAGGGTACCTTAAAGATTTTTAATGCCCGCGGCGATGAAACACTTAAAAAAACCTTGTCCTACCGTACCCAAGGGGGTTCGTTTGACTATGCCTTTGAACTGCCTAAAGACGCAGTAACGGGCTCCTGGCAGGTGTATTTTGAACCCGAAAAAGGCTCCGCGGATGCGGCGGTATCCTTTCAGGTAGAGGCCGTCAAACAGGCCGATTTTTCCGTTACCTTGCGCGCATTGCAGGATATTTATGCCGGGGGAGATAAGGCGCAGTTTAGCGTGTCGGCCGCGTACTTGTTCGGCGCTCCGGTGGCGGACGGCAAGGTCAAATGGACCCTGCGCCGCACCTTCTCCCAGTTTGCACCCAAGGGCTACGAAGAATATGAATTTATTCCCATGTACTTAGAGAATGATTTTAACAGCCACTTGCTCAAAGAGGCCGGCGCCGTGCTGGACGCCCAAGGCAAGCTGAATTTCTCCGCCGCCTTGCCCAAGCTGACTACCCCGCAAGAGGTATATGCGGAGGCAGGCGTGCAAGCCCCTACGGGGCAGCAGCTTTTCGCCCGGACGAGGGTCACCCTGCTGCCGGCATCTGTTTTGCTGGGGGTAAAATTAGACTCCTATAATACCGAGATAAACCAGCCCATCGTGGCGCAGGTGGTGGCGGTAACCCCGCAGGGCCAGCCGGCGGGCCCCGTGAAGGTGCAGGCTAAAATTCAAAAGCAGGAATATTTCAGCGTGCGCAAAAACGGACTGGCGGGCCGCTTGGAATGGGTCAGCGAAAAACGCATAAAAGATTTCCCCGCGCAACACCTGACGGTGGGGGAAAAGGGCGCGCAGTTTCGCTTTACCCCTCAAGAGGCGGGCTCTTACCAAGTACAGCTTTTTGCCAAGGACGCACAAGGCCGCGAAGTGCAAAGCGGATTTAGCTTTATCGCTTTGGGCAAGGGCGAGGCGACCTGGAAGCAAACCGACGATGATATCTTGCTCTTAGAGCAAGACAAAAAGGAATACGCGCCCGGCGACGTGGCCCGCATTTTGGTCAAGAGCCCGTATGAAAGCGCGCAGGCTTTGGTCAGTGTGGAGCGCGAGGGTGTTTTGGACGCGTGGACCACGTCCGTGTCCGCAGGAGCTGATTACATAGAAGTCCCTATCAAAAAGGAATATTTGCCCAATGTGTTTGTCAGCGTAACGCTCTTGCGCGGGCGCAGTGCCCGCCCCGCCTATGATAAGGAAGGGCTGGATTTAGCCAAGCCGCAGGGCAAGACGGGCTATACCAACTTGAAGATATCGCAAAAGGACCGTCAAATTAGCGTGCAGATTTCGCCCGCCAAAACGGCCTACCGCCCCGGGCAAGAGGTGCGCGTAAAGCTCAACACCTCAGTGCAGGGCCAAGGAGTACCGGCGGAAGTAACCTTTATGGCGGTGGACGAGGGCGTGCTGGCGTTGAGCGGGTATCAAACGCCGAACCTGCTGGATCTGTTCTACGGGCCGGCCTCTTTGGCCGTTTCCACCGCTGACAACCGGGTCTTTTTAATCGGCCAGCGTAACTTTGGCGAAAAGGGCGAAAACCGCGGCGGTGGCGGCGGGACCCATTCCAAATTAGGCGGTGCAGATTTGCGCAGCCACTTCCAATTTACGCCCTATTACAATGCCCAAGTCCGCACCGACGCCAAGGGCCGGGGCGAAGTGAGATTTAAACTGCCCGACAACTTGACCACCTTCCGCTTAATGGCCGTGGCGGCCACCGTGCGGGAGTTTGGCTCTTCCGCGGCGCAAGTCAAGGTCTCTAAACCACTGATGATAACCCCCAAACTGCCGCGTTTGGCCCGCGCGGGCGACCGCTTTGCCTGCGGGGCAGTGGTGTTTAATTACGAGGACGAAAAAGGACTTATTACCGTCTCTGCCCGCGGCGACGGGGCCGTGCGCTTAAACGGCGGAGAGAAGAAACTGCAAATTGCCAAGGGGGCCGCGCAAGAGGTCAGCTGGCCGTGCGAAGCCGTGGAGGAGGGCCCGGCCACGGTGGCCTTTACCGCGCGCGGCGCACAAGAGAGCGACGGCGTGCAAACGCAGTTTAGCGTCAGCCCGGTGGAAAAGAAACAGACCTTGGCCTTGTATTCCGCCACGCAGGACCAGCAGGAACAGCTCCTGCAAAAGCCCGCCTCTGTCAATGAAAAGGCCCCCAACGAGGTCCGTTTGACTTTGGCCTCCACCGCACTGCTTCATTTGCGCGGCGGGATGCTTTACTTGCTTGACTATCCGTACGATTGCTTGGAGCAAAAGATGTCCAAAATTTTGCCCATTTTGGAAGGGGCCCAACTGGTGGAGGATTTCCACTTGGGCGACCCGGCGGCGTACAAACAAAAGGCGCAAGAGATTTTAAAGGAAATTCCCAATTATCAGGCGGACTCGGGCGGGCTGGCTTACTGGCCCGGCGCTTTGCCCGATCCCTATGTTACCGCCTATACTTTGGAAACGGCCTACCGCGCCCAACAGGCGGGCTACAGCGTGCCCGCGCCGCAGCTTAACCGTGCGGCCACTTGGCTCAAGGGCGTCTTTGGCAAAAACTTGCGTACGGCCTATCCGTATTCGGCGGAGGAAAACAAGACCGTCCGCGCCTATGCGGTATATGTGCTGGGCTTGTACGGACAGAAATTAGACGCGGCGTTTAACAATCTCTACGACCAGCGCAACAGCCTTTCTGTGCCGGCGCAGGCGTATTTGCTTTTGGCCGCTAAATCCTTGGGCAAGGACCAAACGGTGCTTGACGCCCTGACGCAGCAGCTGCTCAATCACGCCGTTTACGGTGCGCAAACCCTGCATTTTAGCGCAGGGGAAGAGCAAGCGTGGCTGCATATGGGGCAGGTCAAGGTGACGGCCCTGTGCTTGCAAACCCTGCTGCAAACGGGGAAGGCCTTGGCCCAGCCGTATCAGGCGGTCAAATGGCTGACCGACCAACTGACGGCGCAGGGACATTGGAGCAATACGCACAGCAATGCCGCCGTGTTTAGCGCGCTCCTTGCCTATTACCGCACCCAGGAGACGGCCGAGCCGGACTTTAAGGCCCAAGTGGCCTTAAACGGACAAAACAAGTATGAGGCCTCTTTCCGCGGGCGCAGTGTGCAGCCCCAACAAACCGCTTGGCCGTTTGCCCAAGTATATCCGTCGGACGGGCAAACCCGTGTGCGCGTGAGCAAAAAGGGCCCCGGCACGCTGTATTATACTTTGGCGCAGACCTATGTCCCCCAGCAATATAGCGACGATGTAAATGCCGGGTATCGCGTGTCGCGCCGTCTTACGGATTTGCAAGGAAACCCCGTGCAAACCCTGAAGGCGGGCCAACGCTACAAGATAACCTTGCAGGTGCAAAACAGCGCTCCGGCTTCGTTCGTGGTGCTGGAGGATTTCATCCCGGCCGGATTTGAAATTGTCAATACGTCCTTGGCCACGGAATCGGCCGAGCAGGCTGATCAGCTGCAAAACAGCGGTTGGGGCGGGTTTACGCGCGATGAAAAATACGAGGACCGCTTAGCCGCCTTTGCCGATTATTTAAGCGCAGGGACGCACGAATACAGTTATTTGGTGCAAGCCTCCATAAGCGGAACCTTTGCCTACCCGAGTCTGTGGGCCAGCCAAATGTATGATCCGGCGGTCTTTGGGCGCAACGCCACCACGCAC
>CAVDMZ010000104.1:3651-4882 GCA_963610115.1 Duodenibacillus sp. | reverse complement strand
GTTATCAAATAAGGTCATCCTGGAGTGTCTTAGTCCAGGATCTCTACCGCTTTCTTTATTGATAACAACAGACCCTGGACTACGACCCTCCAGGGTGACGGCATAATGGAATGAGGCCGTTCATAAAAACTAGGGGCATGCGGGAGCGAGTGGCGGCCCCGTTTCTAATCCATAACAAAGGGTGGCGCCGCCACGCTAAAAAAGATAAAATGCTTGTGTTACAATATTCATATCAAGGAGAAGGTCCATGAAGAAATTAGTACTTGCGTTGTGCTTGGCCGTAGCGGCTGTGCCTGCTTTTGCCGGAAACAGCTCTTACTTAAAATTGTCCTTGTGGGACCAAATAGCCGTCAGCGTCCCGTCCAACAACCAAAATGTAACCGGGGTGGACTTGGGTATCGGGTCTGAAACCAACCACCTCGCCGGATTGCAGTTTGATTTCATTTACGCGCACGTCCAGCGTGACGTGGCCGGGGTGCAGTGGGCTTGGATTTTTGCCGACGCCCAGGAAGTAACCGGCTGGCAGGGGGCCTTGCTCGCCCGGGCCGACCGCGTAACGGGGTTGCACTCCGGGTTGGTTACGCTCAACCACCGCGAAGTGGTGGGGGCGAACTTCGGTTTGGCCAATATCGCGCAGCAAGTGACGGGGTTGCAGCTGGGCTTTGTCAACATAGCCGAATCCGTCAGCGGGCTGCAGTTTGGTTTGGTGAACAAAACCGCCGACATCCGCGGGCTGCAAATCGGCTTGGTCAACTTGGCGGGCAATGGCTGGTTCCCGGCCATGGTCATCGTCAACGGCCGTTTCTAAACACCGCTTATTCTTAAAAACCGCGCCCCCGGGTGCGGTTTTTTTTGCTATAATAGTAAAAGGTTTATGACAGGCGAGGCGCAACCCGGTTGCAAATTCAAGCCTTTCCCCTCGTAAATCCGGGCATCCTGCCGCCGGGGAATCCTCTTCCCAAATTTTGGCACGGAGCCCTACAAGGAGAGTACCATGAGCAATGTATCCATGAAGTCCATGTTGGAAGCGGGCGTGCATTTTGGCCACCAAACCTCCCGCTGGAACCCCAAAATGAGCCGCTTTATTTTCGGCGAACGCAACGGGGTGCACATCTTAGATTTGCAAAAAACCGCCAAAGAACTTAAAAAAGCCTGCGCTTTTGTGAAAGAAGAATCCAAAAAAGGCTCCAAATTTTTGTTTGTCGGCACCAAAAAACAAGCCCAAGAAGCC
>CAVDMZ010000104.1:0-3641 GCA_963610115.1 Duodenibacillus sp. | reverse complement strand
TTTTGCATCCACGAAAAATGGCTGGGCGGCACGTTGACCAACTTCCAAACCGTCAAAAAATCCATTGAACGCATGAACGAATTGGAAAAATGGGAAAGCTCCGGCGTTTTTAAAGCCATTTCCAAAAAAGAGGCCAGCCGCTTGACCAAAGAGCTCAACCGCTTGCAAAAATTGCTGGGCGGCATCCGCGAAATGAAGGTTTTGCCGGATGTGGTCTTTGTCATTGATCCGGTGGACACCGCCGGCGCCGTGCGCGAATCGCGCGTGCTGGGCATCCCCGTGGTGGCCGTGTGCGACACCAACTCCGACCCGGATTTGATTGACGTGCCCGTGCCGGGTAACGACGACGCCGCGCGCTCTATCAAATTGTTCTGCACCGCTATTGCCGACGCCGTGTTGGAAGGCCGCGCCGAAAACGAAGCCGCCAAACAACCCGCTGAAGCCGCGGTAACAGAAGGGGAAACGGAAAAAGCCCCGGCCAACCCGGCCATGGCCAAAGCCTTTGAAAGCATCATGCTGGAAAGCGAAAAAGCCGAGCAGGAAGCCGAGGCCCAAAAGGCGGAAGAAGTGAAGGCCGAACCGGTCCAAGAAGAGGTAAAAGCGGAGGAAAAACCGCAAGCCCAAGAAGAAGTAAAAGAAGAGGCCCCTGCTGAAGAAACCGCCGAGAAACCGGCCGAAGAAGCCGCTGAAAAACCGGCCAAAAAGACGGCTGCCAAAAAAACAACCGCTAAGAAACCGGCCGCCAAAAAAACGGCTGCCGCTAAAAAAACCACGGCCAAAAAAGCCGTGAAAGCGGACAAGTCCGAAGAAGCCGCCGAAGAGGCAAAATAATTTTTCCGTCCCCGGGGCTACGCGCCCCGGGGACCTGAGATCTAGTGTGAGGAGACCAAAATGTCCTTAGCTGAAAATATTAAAATTTTAAGAGAAAAAACGGGCGCAGGCTTAATGGCTTGCAAAAAAGCCCTGGAAGAAAATAACAACGACATGGAACAAGCCATTGTGGCCTTGCGCAAAAAAGGCTTGGCCGATATGGCCAAACGCGCCGACAGAGCCACCAAGGAAGGCCGCGTGTCTGTAAAGACCGACGGGAAACGCTTTGCCATGGCTTACTTGGGCTGCGAAACCGACTTTGTAGCCAAAACACCGGACTTCATCGCCTTGGCCGACGCCATTGCCGACTATGTTTTGCAGCACCCCGAGATCGCCGATTACACCGCCGATGAACACATCAAAGAAATGATTGTGGAAAAGGCCCCGAAATTCGGCGAAAACACCACCTTCAAGGGTGCCTACAACTGGACCGCGGCTGAGGGCAATGTCATTGCCTCTTATGTCCACTCGGATAACAAAAAGGCTTCCTTGCTGGAGCTCTCCGCCGCCGGCTGCGCCCACGGCGAAAAACTGCACGAAATTGCCCGCGGTTTGGCGATGCACACCGTCGGTATGCAAACCATGTGGGTAGACGCCAAAGACATTCCGCAGGCCGATATTGACCGCGAGCTGGACATCTACCGCACGCAGGCCAAAAACGAAGGCAAACCCGAAGAGATGATTGCCAAAATGTTGCCCGGCAAAATCAAAAAGTTTGCCAAGGAAACCTGCTTGTTGGAACAGCCGACCATTAAGGACAACAAAAAAACCGTTGCCGATTACTTGGCCGAAGAGTCCAAAGCCTTGGGATGCGAAATCAAAGTAGTTCGCTTTGTTCGCTTCTAGTTTTTAAGCCCCTCCCCGTGAGGGGCTTTTTTTTGCCCTGCCCCCGGCAAGAGCGGCGCGGCAAAAGAAAGCCTCCCCCCGCAGCGTATGTTGCACAGTGCAGCGCGGCGGCCTAAAGCATAGAGGCACGGTATTTTATACGGATTTTTTGCTAGAATAAGAGAAACCACTAAGGACGGCATTATGGTAAAAAAGAACCCTTGCAAGAGAAGAATTTTACTCAAGCTCTCCGGCGAAGCCCTCAGCCAAGACGGCTGCCGGGGCGTAGATCCCCGGCCGCTTAAAGAAATCGCGCTGGAAATTGCCCAAGTGCATAAGACGGGCTGCCAGCTGGCCATTGTCATCGGCGGGGGCAATATTTGGCGCGGCCTGCGCGACGGCGGCGGCGTGATTGACCGCGTCAACTCCGACAGCATGGGCATGCTGGCCACGGTCATCAATGCCATTGCTTTGCAGTCTGCGCTGGAGGAAATCGGCGTGCCGACCCGCGTGCAGACCTCGGTCAACATTTACCAAATGGCTGAACCTTTCGTGCGCCGCCGGGCCCTGCGCCACTTGGAAAAGGGCCGCGTCGTTATTTTTGCCGGGGGCACGGGCAACCCGTATTTCACCACCGACAGCGCCGCGGCATTGCGCGCGTCCGAAATCAACGCAGACGTACTGCTCAAGGCCACCCAAGTGGACGGAGTGTACGACAGCGACCCGCGCAAAAACCCCAAGGCCAAACGCATTAAAAAAATTACCTTTAAAGAAACTATTGAAAAGCGTTTGCAATTTATGGACACGGCCGCCTTGGCCATTTGCCAAGAGAACCACTTGCCCGTACAGGTGTTTAACCTGCACAAAAAGGGCAATATCAAGCGCGCCGTCAGCGGGGAAGACCTCGGCACCCTGATTTATTAATTCCCCCCGCAAGGGCACGGAATTGTTATAATGAAATATCTTACAGACAGAGGAATCTATGGAAGAAATAAACCAATTTATCGCCAAAGGCAAAACTGAAATGGCCACCCATGTGGAAAAGCTCCGCCAGGATTTGGCCACCATTCGCACGGGCCGCGCCAGCGCGCAACTGCTGGAAAACATCCGCGTGGAATATTACGGCACGCCCACCCCGCTCAAACAAATGGCGATGATTAACATTTTAGACGCCCGCACGCTGGAAATCCAGCCGTGGGATATCTCCGCTATCAACGACATTGACAAAGCCCTGCAAAAGGCCGATTTGGGCGCCAGCCCGGTCAATGACGGCAAAGTGGTGCGCATTACGCTGCCCAGCATGACCGAGGACCGCCGCAAAACCCTGGCCAAAAATATCGCCAAGATGAGCGAAGATTTTAAAGTGGCCGTGCGCAATACCCGCCGCGACATTTTGGAAAAGGTCAAAAAAGCCCAAAAAGCCGGCGAGGTAACCGAGGATGACCTCAAACGCTATGAAACGGACGTGCAAAAAGCCACCGATGCCCACATTGCCCAAATTGACAAATTAGTGGCCGACAAAGAAGCGGAAATTATGAAGGTCTGATACCGCGCTGAATGGCTTGTGATTTACCAATAACTATCCCCCGGCGTAGCCGGGGGATAGTTATTTCTACAAACAAACCTTAAAAATCTAGCGTATAGAGCGGCTGGCCGTTGTCGGCGGTTCCAATCTTTTTTCCAAAAGAAGCGCAAACTCGGTCTCCCAGTTTATTGTGTGGTTGTCCATAACATAGTCTCTTACGAGGATAAAAGTCAATGACCAAATCCCCTTCATTCCAATACACACAAGAACAGGTGGGACCCAACACAAAATCGCCAATGGGAGTTCCATAGTATACCGCCCTCCCAGTGGTAGATTCTTTTTTAGACTGATAGGGAATTTGTATACCCAACTCATCCAAATCTGCGGAATACACCCCATTGGCCATAAAAGACCGCTCCCG
>CAVDMZ010000103.1:0-4957 GCA_963610115.1 Duodenibacillus sp. | reverse complement strand
CCTCTATGCCGGGCATGATGGAAACCATTTTGAACATCGGTCTGACGGAAAAAACCATTCCGGGCATGATTGCCAAAACCCAGGACGAACGCTTTGTGTATGACGCTTACCGCCGTTTGATTATGATGTATTCCGACGTCGTCATGGAAAAAGCCGCCGGCATTGAGCCCAAGGACGGTGAAGGCATCCGCAAAATTTTAGACGGTATGCTGGGCCAGCTCAAGAAAAAACTGGGCGTAACCGACGACACCCAAATCCCCGCTGAGGAACTCAAAAAACTGTGCGTGGAATTTAAAAAGACGGTCAAAAAGGTGTTGGGCAAGGAATTCCCTGACAACCCGACCGAACAACTTTGGGGCGCTATCGGCGCGGTGTTTGCTTCTTGGAACGGCAAACGCGCTATTGCCTACCGCAACATTGAAAACATCCCGCACGATTGGGGAACGGCCGTGAACGTGCAAACCATGGTGTTTGGCAACATGGGCGACACCAGCGCCACCGGCGTGGCCTTTACCCGCAACCCGGGCAACGGCGACAGCCACTTCTACGGCGAGTACCTCATCAATGCCCAGGGCGAAGACGTGGTGGCCGGCATCCGCACCCCGTCCCCGATGAACAAATGGTCTTCCAATGCGCACTCGGCCCACTTGCCGACCTTGGAAAAGACCATGCCCAAGGTCTATAAAGAATTGGACGCCATCCAAAAACGCTTGGAAAAACATTTCCACGATATGTTGGATATTGAATTTACCATTGAACACGGCACCTTGTGGATGTTGCAGTGCCGCGTGGGCAAACGCAACGGTACGGCCGCCGTGCAAATGGCGCTGGATATGCTCAAGGAACGCCTCATCAATAAGGAAACCGCCGTCTTGCGCGTAACCCCGCACCAACTGGGCGAATTGTTGTTGCCCGCCATTGACCCCAAAGCCGAAGCCGCCGTCAAACCCGTGGCCAAAGGCTTGCCGGCCGGTCCCGGCGGGGCCAGCGGCAAAATCGTTTTTAATTCCGACGACGCTATTAAATTGCAAGCCGCCGGAGAAAACGCCATTTTAATCCGCGAGGAAACCAACCCCGAAGACATTGAAGGCATGCGCGCCGCCGCCGGCATTTTGACCCAGCGCGGCGGGATGACCTCGCATGCGGCCTTGGTCGCCCGCGGGTGGGGCAAATGCTGCATCGTAGGCTGCAGCGAGCTGGAGCTCAACCCGGCCAAAAAGACCGTTACTATGGGCGGCAAAACCTATAAAGAAGGCGACTGCTTGACCCTCAACGGCACCAAGGGCTGGGTGTATGACGGCGCTTTGAAAATGCTGCAAGCGGGCGAAGGCAATAAAAACTTGGCTGCTTTCCTCAAACTGGCAGACTCTATCCGCACCATGAAGGTGCGCGCCAACGCCGACACTCCTGAGGATGCCGCCAATGCGCGCAAATTCGGCGCCGAAGGCATCGGGTTGTTCCGCATTGAACATATGTTCTACGGCCAAAATTCCGATGCACCGCTGTTTATCCTGCGCAAAATGATTTTGGCAGGCGATGAAGCCCAACGCCAAGCCGCCGTCAATGAGCTCTTCCCGTACATGAAGAAGAGCATCAAGCAAACCATCAAGGCCATGGCTCCCTACAGCGTAACCATCCGCTTAATGGACCCTCCCTTGCATGAGTTCGTGCCCACCTTGCCGGCCAAACAAATGGAGCTGGCCAAAGCCTTGGGCATTGACATGAAGACCTTCCAAGACCGCGCCGCCGGGTTGCATGAAGTCAACCCGATGATGGGCCACCGCGGGATCCGCTTGGGCGTCACCTACCCCGAAATCACGCAAATGCAATCGCGCGCCATTTTTGAAGCGGCGGCTGAGCTGATTAAAGAAGGCGTCAAGGCCGTGCCCGAAGTAATGATCCCGCTGACCTGCGACGTCAACGAAATCGTCAAACAAAAAGCCATCATCCGCCGCGTGTACGAGGAAGTCGTCGCCAAGACGAAGGTGAAAAAATTAAACTTCTCCGTCGGCACGATGATTGAAATCCCTCGGGCAGCTGTGTTGGCTTATGAAGTGGCCGGGGAAGCGGATTTCTTCTCTTTCGGCACCAATGACTTGACGCAGATGACCTTCGGGTTCTCCCGCGACGATATCGGCTCCTTCTTGCCGGAATACCTCAAGCAAGGCATTTTGCAAGCCGATCCGTTCCAAACCTTGGACCAACGCGGCGTGGGCATGCTTATTGAACACGCCGTAGCCGAAGGCCGCGAAGCCAAGCCGAACCTCAAGATCGGCATCTGCGGCGAACACGGCGGCGACCCCGAAAGCGTGGAGTTCTGCCACCGCGAGGGCTTTAGCTATGTGTCTTGCTCTGCGTTCCGCGTGCCCATAGCCCGCTTGGCCGCTGCGCAAGCCGCCGCCAAAGAGACCTTGTCCAAAAAGAGAAAATAAGCTGTTTGCACTCACAAAAACCCGCCGTAAACGGCGGGTTTTTTGTATAATAAAAGAAGGCCTGACGGCCTATATTTATCCTAGGAGAAGAACATCATGAAGAAAGTATTGTTTGCGGCCCTGTGCGCGGCGGCCTTGTGCGCCTGCGCCACCCCCCGCACCGAAGTGGGAGCCGCCTTGTTTAGCCAAACCCAACAGCCCTTGTTGGTTACGGGTAACAGAGGGGCCAAAGTGGGTAAGGCTTGCGCCACCAACATCTTGGGCTTGCTGATCTCGGGCGATATGTCCGTAGAAGCCGCCAAGAAAAACGGCCGCATTACCCAAGTAGCTTCCGTTGATAAAGACATCAAAGGCTATGCCGTTTACGCCGAAGTCTGCACGATCGTTACCGGACAATAAGAAGTTTTGCAGGCTTTTTGAAATCCGCCGTTTCAATACGGCGGATTTTTTATTGCCCCTTTACCTCCCGCGCATAGATTTACTAAAATAACATTATGAGTGCTTTTCCCCTGATTATCTCCTCGCCCTCCGGCGGCGGCAAGACCACCGTAGTGCAACAGCTGCTCAAGGGTAACCGTACCTTGGCACGCGTTGTTACCGCCACCACCCGCGCCCCGCGCGACGGGGAAAAGGACGGGCGGGATTACCATTTTTGGACGGAAAAGCAGTTCCTCGCCGCCGTCAAAAAGGGCCAAATGTTGGAGTGGGCCCGCGTGCATGCGCACTACTATGGTATTCCCAAATCGTCGGTGGACGGGCTGATGAAGAAGGGCATTTGCCCGGTGCTGGTCATAGACGTGCAAGGGGCAAAGACGGTCTCTAAAAAATACCCCCAAGCGGTCAAGATTTTCATTGTGCCGCCCAGCTTGCAGGTGCTCAAAAAGCGCATTGCCGCCCGAAAGGACCATACGCAGGATGTGGCTTTGCGTTTAAAAACCGCCCAAAAGGAATTAAAAGAAATCAAGTATTACGATTATGCCGTACTCAACGACGTACTTAAAAATGCCGTCCAAGACACCCGGGCCATTGTCCGCGCGGAACAGCTAAAGACGGGACGGCGGTTAAAAATTTTAAAAGAGTCTAAAATCATTTAGAGGGAGCAAACAATGCCTAATATTCAAAACGACAAGGTTTTTGAGTCCGAATTGATGAACTTTGACGGCGACCGCTACGATGTAGTGGTGCTGGCGTCCATCTGGGCCAAGGAGCTCAAAAAACAAGCCGAATACAAAACCCAGCCCAATGCCGTCGTCATCAAGGTAGCCTTGGACGATATTTTATCGGGCCGTATCAGCAAAGAGGCCGTATTGGAAACCAGCCGCAAGAATTTGGAAGCGGAACTGAAGGCCCAGGAAGAAGCCCGCAAGGAAGCGGAACGCAAGGCCAAAGAGCCCATGAGACTCTGATTATGAAGGACAGCGTGCGCGCGTTGGCGGCGGAATTTAAAGAATTTATCCGCACCCGGGAAGAGGAGGATTTTATGCCGGCGGCCCAAAAGGCCGCCGCGCACGCCTCTGCCCCGCAAACCGCCGCACCCGTTGCGCAGGATCACCTGACCATTGAGTTCACCCGCGCTGCCAAAGCGGCCCCGGTGGCGGCCAATCCCGCCGCAAACGCCGTTTCCGCCCCTGCAGACAACACTCAAGCCCCTGCCCAAGCCGCGCCCCTTTCCCCCGCACCGACAGACGCCCCGGCACAGGACCAGCAAAAGCAAGCCCTTTTAGACCAAATTGCCGGGGAGATCCGCGCGTGCAAACGCTGCCCGTTGGGCGCTACGCGCTTAAATGCCGTCCCCGGAGAGGGCAACCCGTGTGCGGAGCTGATGTTTATCGGCGAAGGCCCCGGCTTTGACGAGGACCATAAAGGCCGCCCGTTCATTGGCCGCGCCGGACAGCTTTTAGACAAGATGATTGCCGCCATGGGCCTGACGCGCGGGCAAGTGTTTATCGCCAATATCGCCAAATGCCACCCGATGGTCAATCCGTCCAACCCGGAGGCGCACGGCAATGACCGCGCCCCCAATTCGGGTGAAATCGCCGTCTGCCGCAAATACATTGAGCGGCAAATCGCGGCCATTTCCCCCAAATATGTGGTGGCATTGGGCGGCGTGGCGGCCAAGGCACTCATCAGCGACACCAAGTCTTTGGGCGCCCTGCGCGGAAAATTTCATTTATTGCATTTAGACAGCGTGGAGCTCAAAATCCCTGTACAGATTTTGGCCACCTATCACCCGGCGGCCCTGTTGCGCAACCCCAACTGGAAAAAGGACGCTTGGGCCGATTTGCAAATGGTCATGGCGGCCATGGGCCTCAAACGCCCGCAGGCGTAATATGTATTGCAAGGTGGTCTTTGACGTCCCCTTGGACCGGGATTTTGACTACCGCGTACCGCCGGAGCTGGAAAACGCCGTGCAACCCGGCGTGCGCGTTACCGCACCGTTTGGCCCCCTGCTGGCCACCGGGCTGGTTACGCCGTACTCAACGACGTACTTAAAAATGCCGTCCAAGACACCCGGGCCATTGTCC
>CAVDMZ010000102.1:0-4967 GCA_963610115.1 Duodenibacillus sp. | reverse complement strand
CTTCAATATAATCGCCGTCTAAAATGTCGGCGTTTTCGGCGTCCTCGCCTTGGGCTTTGGCCTTGGCGGCGGCTTGGTCTTTCAAGCGTTGCAGCTGGTCGGCCGGGTCATTGAGCTCGGTATAAGCGTTGCCCAGCTCGGTGCAGGCGTGGCTTTCTTCCGTCCCGGTAACAAACGCCTCAAAGCGTTCCACCAGCTCCGGGTCGCCCGGTTTGGTTTTGCTGAAAGGGCTGACGGCGGTGGGATAGTCCAGCGCGATGACCGGGCAGTGGTAGCCGGACAATAATTTGGTTTCAAACAATTCATCAAACAGCTTGCTGTCCGGGTCGGCGGCGGAGAAGGAAATGCCTTGCTCCTTGGCCAGCTTGGCCAGCGGATCGCGTTTAAACTGGCGGCCGTCTAACACCTCGTGAATATCTTGGCCGAATTTTTCCTTCCACGCCACGGGAATATAAAGGCGTTTGAACGGTGGCACCAAACTGATTTCTTTGCCGTGGAACATAACCTTTTCCACCCCGGCGGCCTTGGCGGCGTTGCTGACGATTTCTTCAAACAAGTCCGCCATGGTGTTCACGTCGCCGTAGGCTTGGTAAAGCTCCATCATGGTAAATTCGGGGTTGTGCGTGGTGTCAATGCCCTCGTTGCGGAACATATGGCCGATTTCATAAATGCGGTCAAACCCGCCCACGATGAGGCGTTTGTGGTACAGCTCCAGCGCAATACGCAGGCGCAGCGGCATTTTGAGCGCATTGTGATAGGTTTGGAACGGCCGCGCCACCGCCCCGCCGCTGTCGGGCGTGAGGACGGGGGTTTCCACTTCCAAGTAATTTTTGCCGTCTAAGGTTTGGCGAATGGAAGAAATGATTTTGGCGCGTTTGACAAAAATGTCTTTGACGTCTTCGTTGGCAATTAAATCCAAGTGGCGTTTGCGGAAGCGTACCTCGGTATCTTGCAAACCGTGGAATTTTTCCGGCATGGGGCGAATGGCTTTGGAAATCAAGTCCAGCTTGGTTGCTTTAATCGTGCGTTCGCCCGTTTTGGTAACGAACATGTGTCCGCTTACACAGACAAAATCGCCCACGGCCATGTGTTTTTTGAAGAAAGTGTACGGCTCATCTCCCAAATGGTCCTTGGCAATGTAGAGCTGGATTTTTCCCGAAAAGTCGCGCAAGTGCGCAAAGGCGGCCTTGCCCATCAGGCGCAGCTGCACCAAGCGTCCGGCGGTGCAGACTTCGCTGCCGTCCGGGGCGGCCTTGGCCTCGGCGCAGGTTTGTTTTTTATCACAGTGATTGGGATAAGGGTTGATGCCGGCGGCTTTAAGCTCCTCGGCCTCGGCGTAGCGTTGGGCGATGATTTCATCCAGCGCATTGTTGTGCTTTTGAGCGGGTTTTGTGGTGTTTTCCATAGGGACCTCTAAATAAATAAGCCGCCGCCCTATGCCGGCGGCGGCCTCAATAAATCTGGTTCCGGGACTAGGACTCGAACCTAGAATTAATGCTCCAGAGGCATCCGTGTTACCATTACACCATCCCGGATTAATATATATATTCTAGCATTTGCCGCCACGCGGTGCAAGGGGGAAAATTACAAAGGAGATGAAACACACGCAGTAGGCAATTTGTTATAATAAGAGAGGTTTAGCGCCCATAGCTCAATTGGTTAGAGCAGCCGACTCATAATCGGCGGGTTTCAGGTTCAAGTCCTGATGGGCGCAATTTTTTTGCCCAAGTGCACCAACTGCTTGGTGCACGGCAGGACTTGAAAGGCGTAGCGATGTTTTTGTTTGCCGAAAAGGCAAGGCAAAAACCGCGAGCCCGGCCTGCAGAAAAAGTCCGTCAGGGCTTTTATCGGAAGGCAAGTCCTGATGGGCGCAGTTTTTTTGCCCAAGTGCACCAACTGCTTGGTGCACGGCAGGACTTGAAAGGCGTAGCGATGTTTTTGTTTGCCGAAAAGGCAAGGCAAAAACCGCGAGCCCGGCCTGCAGAAAAAGTCCGTCAGGGCTTTTATCGGAAGGCAAGTCCTGATGGGCGCAGTTTTTTTGCTAGAGAGGCTCTTTTTTAAGGGCCTCTTTTTTCTGTTTGCTTTTTAAAATTGCTACAATATAGCCAACGGGGCATGGCCCAATGGTAGGGCGTCCGCTTTGGGAGCGGAAGGTTCCCGGTTCGAGCCCGGGTGCCCCGATTTTTTGTGCAGGTTTTGTATGAACGCCTCAGGTATAAAACTTCCGTATCTTACTTTTTTTCACCGGCCCCAGCGGGGGTATCAGTGGGGCAGCGATGAACAGCATCATGTGGCGCTGTCGCCGGTGTTTGAGACGGAGAGGGAGTTTGACTCTTTGGTATTGTCGGTGGATTATCATCCGCGGGGCAAGAGTTGGCTGCTGACGGAAGTGCAAATCTGCCAAGGTGGCGTGTGGAGCCCCTTTTTTCAGCTGGCCTTGTATTCGCAGAAAATCAATCACAGCTTTCCCCCGCAGCAAAATGCGGCCGGGCAAGTGCAGGTGGATGTCTTGCAGGCGAAGACCCCGGCGCAAGCCTATCGTTTCCGTCTGACGCTGAGCGGGGAGGCCGATATCCCCGGCGTTTTTGTGTGTTTGCACGCGGCGCAGACGCAGCCGGATGATTGTGCGGCCATATTGCCTTTGGGGGAGCGGAAAATTTCGGTTACCCCGCTTTCGCAGCGGCGTTTGGCCGTGCCGGAAACAAACCAAATGCGTTTGTGCAGCCCCACTTCGCTGACGATGGCGTTAAACGCTTTGGGCGTATCGGCCGAGCCTCTGCAAACCGCCGCCTCCGTGTATGACGACCGCGCCCGCATTTACGGCAATTGGACCCTGAATACCGCCTATGCGTGCCGTTTGGGTTTGCAGGCGTGCGTTACGCGTTTTACGCGTTTGTCCCAGTTGGAGCCTTTTGTCAACAAAGACAGTTTGGTGCTGGCCTCTATCGCGTACCAACGGGGCGAACTGTCCGGTGCGGCCGTCGCCCACACCCCGGGCCATTTGGTGGTGGTGTGCGGCTGGCAGGATGGACAAGTCTGGGTGGCGGACCCCGCCGCCGAACAGACCCGGCAGGTGTTGCGCCGCTATCCGGCGCAGGAATTTGCCCGCGCCTGGCTGCTCAACAAGCGCGGCGCGGCCTATTTAGTGAGGAAAAAATGAAAAAAATAGGGATCGTTTTGTTAGGATGTATCTTTTGTTTTTGCGCGTGCGGCAAGCCGCAAACCCAAGACACCTTGGTGGTGGCGCATGCCGGGGAAATGCAATCTTTAGACCCGGTCTTTTCTTACGACGGGGTGACGCAGGGGATGATGCTCAATGTGTATGACACCTTGTTGAAATTTGACGGCAGCTCCATGACGCATTTGCTGCCCTCTTTGTCCACGCAGGTGCCTACGGTGCAAAACGGGCTGATTTCTAAAGACGGCCTCACCTATACCTTTCCCATTCGCCCAGGCGTACACTTCCACGACGGCACGGAATTGACGCCCGAGGATGTGCGTTATTCGCTGCTGCGTTTTATGCTTTCGGACATTTCCGGCGGGCCGTCCTCGCTGTTGTTGGAGCCGGTGCTGGGCATCACGTCCACCCGGGACGAGAAAGGGGAAATCACCGTAAATTTCAAAGAAGCCGCGCAAGCGATACAGGTGCAGGGCAATAAGGTTGTTGTCAAACTGAAGAAGCCGTTTGCGCCGTTTTTGTCCATTGTGGCGCGGTGGGGGTATATCGTGCCGAAAGCATGGGTGGTCCAACATGGCGGCTGGGACGGCACAGAGGCCACTTGGAAGCAGTTTAATGATTTTGAAAAACAATCTTCATATCTGTTTGACCATATGAATGGCACGGGGCCGTTTAAATTGGTGCGGTGGGATGTGTCGGCGCGGCGTTTGCATTTGGCCGCCAATGAGGACTATTTTGAGGGCGCGCCCCGCATTAAAAATATTCATATGATGACGGTAACCGAGCCCAGCACCTTGCGCCTGCTGCTGGAAGGGGGCGAGGCGGACATTGTGGAAATCCCCGCCCAATATGTGGACCAGCTGCGCGGCAAACCCGGTGTGGCGGTGTATGACAATTTGCCGCGTTTACGCACAGACCCGGTTATCTTTTTTACGCTGAACATCAATGCCAAAGGCAACCCGGATGTCGGTTCGGCCCGCTTGGACGGCAAGGGCATTCCCCCTGACTTTTTTACCGATGAAGATGTACGCAAAGGGTTTTCGTATGCGTTTGATTACGAGGCTTTTTTAAAGCAGGCCCTGTTGGGCCGCGCCACCCGCGCCTATGGCCCGGCCCCGAAGGAATTGGTGGATTACGGGCCGGATATGCCCCATTATGAGTTTGATTTAAAGAAAGCCGAGGAACATTTTAAAAAGGCCTGGGGCGGCCAAGTGTGGGACAAGGGCTTTACGCTGACGATTACTTACAATACCGGCGGTGTGCCGCGTCAAATGGCGGCGGAAATGCTCAAACGCAATATAGAGCGTTTGAACCCCAAGTTTAAAATTGACGTACGCGGCGTGATGTGGTCCTCCTTTTTGGAAAAGACCACCGCCCGCCAAATGCCCGTGTGGGTGCGGGGCTGGGTGGCTGATTATGCCGATGCGCATAACTTCTATTTTGCCTTTATGCACAGCGACGGGCGGTATGCGTTTTCCCAAGGGTACAAAAATCCCCAGGCCGATGAGTTGGTGCGCCGCGCCGTGACGGAGACGGATCCGGCCCGACGGGCGCAGCTCTACCGTGAGTTGCAGAAAATCGCTTACCAAGACGCCATGCAGATTTATACCGTGCACCCGACCGGGCTGTGGGCCATGCGGGAGGATGTGAAAGGATTTGTGGATAACCCGGTGTATATGGGAATTTACTTTTACCCCATGTATAAATAGGGGGAAGACCCCGCGGTTTGATGTTCTTTTCTCCAGGGCAGAAAAGGACCAAAAGGCCCCGCGGGCCTGCGGAGCATAAA
>CAVDMZ010000101.1:0-5026 GCA_963610115.1 Duodenibacillus sp. | reverse complement strand
CAGTCAGAGCATATCGTTATCCCGGAAGGGTTTGACCCGTCGGCCGTAAAAGGCATTTTGATAGAAAGCAGCCAAAAACTCAAGGCCGTCCGTCCGCGTACCTTGGGGCAGGCGGCGCGGATCCCGGGGGTCACGCCGGCCGATATCCAACTGCTGGCTATTCACATAGAGCGCTACCGGAGACTCAAAAATGCAGCAAAAGCTGATTGATTTTGCCGCCCGGCAGGGGCTGGCTCTCTCCCAAAACGCCGCCGAACGTTTGGTGGCCTATGCGCAGTTGGTGTGGCAGAAAAAGGACTTTCTAAACTTAACCCGCGTGGCCAGCTTAGAGGAAATGCTCTCGCGCCATATATGCGACGCCTTGGCCGCCGCGGCCCTGTTTTCCTCCTGCGCCGCGGGCCGGGAAAATTTCTCGGTGGCCGATATGGGCTCCGGCGCGGGGTACATTGGACTGGGCATTGCCGTCGCCTTGCCGCAAGCGCAAGTGAGTTTGGTGGAAAGTTTGGAAAAACGCTGTTCTTTTTTAAACTGGGCGGTGCTGAAACTGGGGCTTAAAAACGTGTCTGTGCGCCCGGTGCGGCTGGGGCAGACGCCCTTGCCTGTCTTTGATTTTGTAACGGAGCGGGCCATGGGGCAGCTCCAGGATATTTTGCCTTGGATTGCGCCGTGCGTGGCCCCGGGCGGGCTGTTTGCCGCTTACCAAAGCCAGCCGGACCCCGCCGCGGCTGATTTGCTGGCGCGCTGTGGACTGAAGGCGCTGCCCGCGCGGGCGTACCAACTGCCCGGCGAGCAGAAAACGCGCTATTTGGCTTTATTTACACGGACGGACGAAAAGTAAAGATGGATATTGTCAAACAAATTTCTATTTTATTGTGGGTGTTGGGGGGCATTTTAATTGCGCCCCCGGTATTGCGTTATTTTAACATAGACGTGCAGAACGCTTACCGCAAGGTGTTGGTATTGGGGGATAAACCGCAGGCCCCGCAGCAACCCGCGGCCAAAAAAGAAATTGACCCGCATGTGTTTGACGAACTATTCCAAGAACAGACGCCCGAAACCCCGCAGCAGCGTGCGGCGGCGGAGAAAGAATTTGAGGAACTGATCTCCGGCCTGGAGCGGGTGGAACACATAGACCATGCAGACGCCTTGGACGTGCGCGGCGTGCCTGCGCCGTTCCACGCGCCGGGCCGTGGGCAGGAAAAACTGCGCTGGCTGCCTCCTCCGCCGGGATTTTTGACCGGGGAAACCTTTAACTATCTTATTTACCGTGAGCTGCACCCGGTAGGCGAAAAATTAAAATCGGTATTAGATACTATTCACGGTAATTTGATGCTGGATTTAACGCCCTTTACTTTAGTGGCCAAACCCAACAAAATTTTGGTTATGCTGTTTGGAGAAAAACAAAGCTATATGAATTTTACCAAGCGGCCGCCTTGGTCCGGCGCGGCGTCCGACTTGCGGGCCGACACCATGTATGTGCTGGAGGGGCATAGTTTTTATCCGTTGTCGGTGCATGAGCTGACCCATTTGTATTTTGACGGGTACTTTTTGCCCGCAGTGTCGCCGTTGTGGCTTTCGGAGGGGATGGCGGTGTATATGCAAATTCACGCCACGCACCAAAAGCCCTCTTGGGTGGATAAAAGCATCGCCAATATCCTGCGCGGGGCGTATATCCCGTTAGAAGATATGGTTAAAATGGAGAGTTTGGCCGATTTAACTACCCCGCAGGCGGAGCTGTGGTACACGCAGGCCTATAGCGTGGTGGATTACCTGCTCAATGAGCGCAGCCGCGACGAGTTTTACCGCTTTTGCAATGAACTGAAGCAAGGCACGCCGATACACCAGGCTTTGTACCGCGCTTACGGGATGCCCTTTACCAAAGTGTCCGTATTGCAGAATGTGTGGCTGCATGATTTAGCTAAACACAGCCAAGGCCATCTCTTTACCGAAAAGCCGGTCCAACGCCTGCCCGCAGAGGTGATTTCCTCCACGCAAACCGTGTCTGTACCAAAGGCCCCTGCGTCCCGGCCGGCTGCGGCGCGTCCGGCCCCGCAAAAAACGGTCATCCCCAAATTAAAAATGGTGGATACCCACGGCTACCGGGGAGGTTTTTAATGACGCAGACGTGGACGCATATTCCCATTTTGGCGCCGGAAATTGCCCGGCTGCTCTTGCAGCGCCCCGACGGCGTGTATGTAGATGCTACCTTGGGGTTGGGAGGGCATAGCCGCTTCTTTTTATCCCAACTGGGCCCGCAGGCGCGCGTGATTGGCTTTGACAAAGACGAAGAAGCCTTGGCTCTGGCCCGGGAGCGCGTGAACGACCCGCGCTTGAGTGCCGTGCATGCTTCTTACACCCAAGCCCCGCAGGTACTGGCGGAGCTGGGGCTGGACGGGGCTGACGGGGCTTTGTTTGACTTAGGACTGAGTTCTTATCAGCTGGACAATCCCGCCCGCGGCTTTAGCCTGCTGCGCGACGGACCGTTGGATATGCGTTTTGATTTATCCGCGCCGCTGACGGCGGAGCAAATCGTGAATGACGGGGCCATGGCCGACTTGGAGCGGATTTTGGTGCAATACGGCGAGGAGCGCAAAGCCCACGAGATTGTGCTGGCTATCATGTCCGCCCGCCGCCAAGGGCGCATACGGACCACCTTTGCTTTAAAAAATATCGTGGAAAGCGTCGTCCGCGGGCGCGGAAAAATTCATCCGGCTACGCAAACCTTTCAAGCCCTGCGTATTGCCGTCAATGACGAGCTGGGCTGTGTGGAGCATGTGGCGGCGATGCTGCCCAAACTGCTGCGTCCGGGCGGGCGGGCGGCGGTGTTGACCTTTCATTCTTTAGAGGACCGCTTGGTTAAAACCCGTTTTAAAGAGCTTTGCGCCTGCGGCGGCTGGCGGTTGGTCAATAAGCATGTCATTGTCCCAGGTTATGAGGAAGTGCACCAAAACCCGCGTTCGCGCAGTGCCAAATTAAGAGTGATAGAGAGAATATGAAACTGTTTGTTTGGGTGTTTGTATTAAGTATATTTGCTTTTGGAGTGGTCATGATGCGTATAGAAATTAACCGCTCCGGCCGGGCCATCGGCAAACTCAACAATGAGGTGGAGATTAAGCAGGCGCGTAATCAATATTTGCAATTGGAATGTGCCCGCCTCTCCGGCCCGGAAGAGGTCTTTGCCGTGGCGGAAAAGAAATTGCATTTGCGCCGCACACCGCCGCAAGATATTGTGGTATTGGACGATTAAATGTTTCAAAAAACAACCCCCTTTGTCAATCACGCCAAAGCCCGCATGAAACTGTGCGGGATGCTGTGCCTGCTGGCGCCCTTGTGCATCGGGGTGCGGTTGTTTTATATGCAGACCTTTTTGCATGAGAAGTTTTCCTCCAAGGCCGAGCGCGCCATTTATAATTACCTGGCCGAGGACCGCCTGCGCGGGCAAATTTACGACGTGAACGGCCGCTTTTTGGCCCAGTCCGTGCGCACCCACTCCTGTGGGGTCAACAAACGCTATGTGAAGGACAAAAAAAAGACCATTGAATTTTTATCCAAGACCTTGGGGGTGGATAAAAAAGACATTGAACGCAAGTGGAACCGGAAAAACAATTTCTTCTTTGTTGCTAAAAAAATCAAGCCGGACGTGTATATGCAAATGCTGCCGGTGTTGCGTACCGAGTTGGGCCAAGGGCTGGAGCTGACCCCGGAATACGAACGCATCCACCCGTATGGGGACAGCGCCATAGACCTGCTGGGGGCGGCCAACTCTAAAAATTTGGGGCTCTCCGGCGTGGAACAGATGTTTAATAGTGAGCTCAGCCAAGACATCAGCCGCCGCCGCGCCAAACGCGCCCGGCGCGGGGAATTGATTTACGACCGTTCCTTAAAGGAAGAAAACGAAGTGGGCAGCATTTATTTGACGATAGATGAGCTGGCCCAGTATTACGCCGAGCAAGCCTTGGTGAAAGCCGTCAAAGATTATGAGCCGGACCACGGCCTTATTTTGGTACAGCAGCCCCAAACCGGGCGGATTTTGGCCGCGGCTTCTTATCCGCGCAAAGACGGGCAGAGTTTGCCCTTTCAGTTTACTTATGAGCCGGGGTCCACCTTTAAATCTATTTCTGTGGCCTCCGCCTTGGACGCCGGAGCCGTATCTATCAACGACTCCATTGACATGAGCGGGCGCAAGTGGGAGGTGGCCCGCGGGGTGGTGGTGCAAGACAAACAGCATAAAAAGGACGAGCTGACTATCCCGGAGATTATGGCCCTGTCCTCTAATATCGGTGCGGGCAAAATTGCGCTGGAGTTGGGAGCTAAAAATTTGTTTTATTATATTATCGCCTTTGGCTTTGGCAGTAAGAGCGATATCAATTTTAACGGGGAGTCCAAGGGTTATGTGCCCCCGTATAATAAATGGACCAAGGTGGATACCGCCTCCAAGGGCTACGGCTACGGCGTGGCGTTGACGCCGCTGCAGCTGATTGGAGCGTATTCGGCGATTGCCAACGGCGGCTGGCTAATGCAGGCGCATTTGATTGACCGTATTGTGTATGCCGACGGCCATGTGGACAAAAAAGCCAAGGTGCAACGCATCCGCCGGGTGATTAAACCTGAAACTTCGGACTTAATGAAGAAGGTGCTGGAACATGTGGTGCAAGAAGGGTCCGGCAAAAAGGCCCGCATCAAGGGCTACAGCGTGGCCGGAAAAACAGGCACTGCGGAAAAATTAAGCAAAGAGGGCGGTTATGCCAAGCGGCGCCATGTGGTGTCTTTTTGCGGTTTTACGCCGATAGAGGACCCGCAGTTTACCATTTTGGTGGTGCTGGACAATCCGGCCAAATACACCTTTGGCGGTACGGCCGCCACCCCGGTGTTTAAGGAAGTAGCCGAGGGGCTGCTGGCCATGTATGGCGTCCGCCCGGACCGCCCGGAAGAATTAACGGAAAACAAAAAATAAACCGATTTTTATCTATTGTAAGGAGAAGGTATGAAACTCAATTTGTCTTTGGCCAAACTGGCCCACATTACC
>CAVDMZ010000100.1:0-5078 GCA_963610115.1 Duodenibacillus sp. | reverse complement strand
GCTGAGTAGCGGCGAGTGAAAGGCGAAAGAAGAAAATTTTATTTTTTATGCTCCGCAGGCCAGCGGGGCCTTTTGCCTACTTTCCTGCCCTAGAGAAAAGTGGGATATCCCGCGGGGCCTTTTGGTCCTTTTCTGCCCCGGAGAAAAGGACAGAAAACAACGGGGCCCGCCCAAAGGCTGGCCCCGTTGTTTAATTCATTTATTTTACCGCATTAATCTTGGTACTTTTTAGACTTGTAATGCGTGTGCAGCAGCTCATGCGCCACCGGCCCGCCGATCTTGTCTAATATTTTGCCGTACAAGGCCTGCACGCCGCTGTTATCCTGGGATTTATAGGCCAGCTCCGTATCCTCTTTATACAAGCCCTCGGCGCGGATTTTGCGCAAGGTCCAGCCCTCAAACTGCGGCTGGCCCGCCCCGGCCACACAGCCGCCTTGGCAGGACATGACTTCAATAAAGTCATAGTGCTGCTTGCCGGATTTAATATCGTTGAGCAGTTTGCGCGCATTCTTCAGCCCGCTGACTACGGCGCAACGGATGACGGTATCACCGACGTGTACGGTTTTCTCTTTAAACACCGTCCCCTCGCGCAGGCTGGTAAACTTCACACTGCGCGCGCCTTCGGGGTCCAGCTCGGCCAAGGCATAGCGCAAGGCCGCCTCCATCACGCCGCCGGACGTGCCAAAAATGACACCCGCGCCCGTCTTGGTGCCAAAGGGCATATCAAACCATTCGTTTTCCAAGTTCACAAAGTCAATGCCCGCCTCTTTAATCATACGGGCCAAGCCCACCGTGGTTACCACATAGTCCGTATCCGGGTTGCCGTTGACGTAAAATTCGCCGCGTTTGGCTTCCGCCTTTTTGGCCGAGCACGGCATGACCGCGACCACCACCAAGTCCTCGCGCTTGCCGCCCTTGTCCTCAAAATCTGCCTTGAGCACGGGGCCCATCATTTGCATGGGAGAGCGCGCCGTGGACAAATTGGGGATAAACTCCGGGGCGAATTTCTCCACATAATTGACCCACGCGGGGCAGCAGCTGGTCAGCTGGGGCAGGTTGGTGCCCTTTTTAAAGCGGTCCAAAAACTCTGTGGCTTCCTCCACAATCGTCAAGTCCGCCGCAAAGGCCGTATCATATACATAGTCAAAGCCCAACATACGCAAGGCTGTGGCGATTTTGCCGTCAATCGGTTCTCCGGCCGGCAGCCCAAACATTTCGCCCAACCCCACACGCACCGCCGGGGCAATATGCACGGCTACTTTCTTCTTGGGGTTGTTGATGGCCTTGAACACCTCTTCAATTTCAGAGGAATTGGGCATCAGCGCCCCCGTCGGGCAGACGCGGGCGCACTGCCCGCAGGACACACATTCGTGGCTTTCGCCCAGCTCTTTATTAAAGGCGGTGGCGATTTTGGATTTAAAGCCGCGGAAGGCAAAATCAATGGCGCCAATGCCTTGCACCTCGTTGCAAATGCGTACGCAGTTGCCGCACAAAATACATTTGCTGTGGTCGCGCACCAAGGCGGCGGAGGTGGCGTCCTTGTGGCTGTCTAACTTTTTGGATTTAAAGCGGATTTCCGTAACGTCCATATCCTTGGCCAATTTCTGCAATTTGCAGTTATTGGATTTGCTGCACAGGGTGCAATCGTGATTGCCCGAGGAAAGCAGCAGCTCCAAGTTAATGCGGCGCAGCTTACGGATTTCGTCGCTGTTCACGCGTACCTTCATACCGTCTTTGGGGGTGACGGTACAGGAGGCCAAAATGCCCATGCCTTCTATTTCCACTAAGCACAAACGGCACGCGCCATACACGGCCAGTTCCGGGTGGTAGCAGAAAGTAACGATGTTAAAACCCGCTTTACGCACCAGCTCCAACAGGTTTTTTTCGCCCTGAATGGGCACTCTTTTTCCTTCAATGGTTACAAAGCCTTGTTCTTTATTTTCCATAGTGTGCTCTCCCTTAGGCTCCGGTTACCACCGCGCCAAATTTGCAGGTGCGCTTACAGCCGCCGCATTTGATACATTTCTTGGGGTCAATGTGATGGGGCTTGCCCACCTCGCCCGTGATAGCCTGCACGGGGCAGGCACGTTTGCACATGCCGCAGCCCTTACACTTACCGGGCACGATTTCAAAGCGGGCCAAGGCCTTACAGACCCCCGCGGGGCAGCGTTTTTCCACCACGTGGGCCAGGTATTCATCCTTAAAGTGTTTGAGCGTGGAAAGCACCGGGTTGGGGGCCGTCTTGCCCAAAGCGCACAGCGAAGCCTTTTGCACGGCCTTGGCCAAATCCTCCAAATTCTCCAGGGTCTTTAAGGTGGCGCGGCCCTCCACAATGTCGTTGAGCATGGTCAACATTTGCTCGGTCCCTTCGCGGCAGGGCACGCATTTGCCGCAGGATTCGCGCTGTGTAAATTCCAAGAAGAAACGCGCCACATTGACCATACAGGTCTTGTCGTTCATAACCACCAAGCCGCCCGAGCCCACCATGGCGCCCGCGTTTTTGAGCGAGTCAAAGTCCAGCGGCACATCCAAATGCTCCTTCGTCAAGCAGCCACCCGAAGGCCCGCCGATTTGCGCGGCCTTAAAAGCCTGCTTATTGACAGTGCCGTCATCGTTGGTGGTGCCTCCGGCCACATCGTCAATGACTTGGCGCAAGGTGGTGCCCATGGGCACTTCCACCAAACCGGTATTGGCAATATGCCCCGTCACGGCAAAGGTTTTGGTGCCCGGGCTGGTCAAGGTACCGATTTTTTTAAATTCTTTGGCGCCCATTTCCATAATTTTGGCAATGGTAGCCAAGGTTTCCACATTGTTAATGACAGTGGGTTTGCCAAACAATCCCTTTTGGCTGGGGAAAGGCGGTTTGACATTGGGCATCCCGCGTTTGCCCTCTACGGAGGCAATCAGCGCGGTTTCCTCGCCGCAGACAAAGGCTCCGGCTCCCTCCATGACGTGAATGTCAAAATCCTTGCCGGAACCAAAAATATTTTTCCCCAGCAGGCCTAACTCCTCCGCCTGCTTAATCGCGGTGCGCATACGCTGCACGGCCAAGGGATATTCCATACGCACATAAATGTATCCCTCGTCGGCGCCAATGGCCCGCGCGGCAATCATCATGCCTTCAATAACAGCATTGGGGTTGCCCTCCATGACGCTACGGTCCATAAAGGCACCGGGGTCGCCCTCGTCGGCGTTGCAGATGACGTATTTCTTGGGGCCCTTTTCAATGCGGGTAAATTCCCATTTCTTGCCCGTGGGGAACCCCCCGCCGCCGCGGCCGCGCAGGCCCGACTCGGTAATTTCCTTGCAGACCTCCTCATCGGTCATTTGCGTGTAGGCGCGCTTGGCTTGGGCATATCCGCCGTGGGCAATGTATTCGGTAATGTCCTCTGGATTAATGCGTCCGCAATCGTGCAGCAAGATACGTTCCTGCTGGGAATAAAACGGTATTTCCGCCAGGGTCTTACAATGTTGGTGGCTGTTGGGATCGCAGTACAAAAGCCGGTCCACCACCTCGCCCTTCAAAATAGTTTTCTCTACAATTTCAGGCACATCCTCCGGCTTGACATGCGTGTAAAACACCTCATTGACGCTGACCAGCGGCCCGGCAGCGCAAAAACCGCGGCAGCCGCTCATGCTGATATAATTTTCGTGGCAGCCCTTGGTAATGTTAAGGCAATAGCCTACTTTGTGTTTTTCCAATTCCTTTTGGAAGGCGTCATACACCTTCATACTGCCGCCGGCAATACACCCCGTACCGCCGCAAATGGTTACGCGGCCGGTAATTTTTTTATAAGCGTCATTATAATCTTTGGCAATTTGTTCAATGGTTTTATTTGGCATTTTGGGCCTCCGCCGCGATGACATCATCAATGAGTTTTACCGCCTGCGCCGGGGTAATCTGCCCGTGCACGGTTTCATCCAACACCAAGACCGGGGCCAACCCGCACGCCCCCAGGCAAGACACGCACTCCAAGGTAAACAAACCGTCTGCGGTGGTGTCTTGTCCGTCCTTGAGTTTAAGTTTCTCTTTCACGGTATTAATCACAAACGAAGAGCCCTTGACGTGGCAGGCCGTTCCGTTGCACACCTTGATGATGTGCTTTCCCTTAGGCGTAATGGCGAAATGCGCAAAAAAAGTAGCCACGCCAAATACCCTGGCGGGCGAAATTTCCAGCTTGTCCGCAATATGCCGCATCACGTCTTCGGGCAAATAGCGGTAAAGGTCTTGCACTTGCTGCAGGATAGGAATCAGCTTGGCGGGGTCGCAGCCCTGCTGCTTGAGGATTTTATCCACGGGGGCGAACTTTTCTGTCATGGTGTCTCCTGTTTAAGATTTGCTGCTCAAAATGGCACGTCGGGTACGACAAAACCGCGCAGTGAAGTGCGCGTTAAAAATCATTAAAGCACGAGGATAGCTTACTCTTTTATTATAGTAAGCGAAGCAAACCCTGTCAAACAAAGATTTAGAAAAAGGCAGGAAACTACAGCTTTATCCACAAAGCCACAAAATAGCCGCACATTAAAACCAGCCCCGCCGGCACCGCCACGCGGGCCCATTCGCGGCTTTTGATGTTTAACTTTTCCGCCGCCACAATATTGGGCAAATTGCCCTGCACCAACATACTGCCAAAGGCCGCCAGACCGATGACCATATACATTAGGTTATCCATGGTAACAGACGGGGTCACCTCTATGGCCGCCAGGGTGGCATTGTCAATAATGACAGAGACAGAGTTAGCCCAAAATAAAATTTTTCCGTTCAAATGGGCGATGGTGCTTTGCGCAAACGGGCGCAGCCCGGTGCTAATCAGGCTCAGCGCCGCCACAAACAAATAAATATGCCAAGTCCGGCGCAACATGGATTTGTAATCCTCTTTGTCCTCCCGGATATGCAGCTGCACCTGTGTATTGGCGTGCCGCACTGTATATCCCGCCGCCAAAGACACCAGCAAAATGCCGGGCAAAATCCAACCCCAAAAATGCCGCAGCACAAAGAAGAAATCCGCCTTGTACGGCCCGGCAGCCAGCTCATTGTAAATCACCAAGCCCAGCGGCTCGGCCAGCGGCAACAAAAT
>CAVDMZ010000099.1:0-5091 GCA_963610115.1 Duodenibacillus sp. | reverse complement strand
GCACTTGGTCTTTGGCCGCGGACGAATAGACCTTGTAGTCTATTTGCTGGAAGATAGAGTCGCGTCCTTCCAAGTCATAGACATAGCTTTCGTTGATGCGGTTGTGTTTGACCTGCTCGTACAGCTCGTTGAAGCGTTTGATGTGGTCCTTGGTCCGCTTGGTGGAGTATTCCTTGGCGGTGCCCGTGGTCATCAAAAACGCCCAGTCCGACGATTGCATCAGCAGCAACTCCCGCGCCATTTGGTTTAAGGTGCGTTTGAGCAGCCCCTCGGCCTGCGGAAAGCGGTTGGCCAGCTCGGTCATGCGTTCGGCCGCTTTAATTAAGTGGCGGTAAATCCAGTCATTGCCGGAGTTGAGCCATACGTCGTGGTAGCCCTTGTCGCCCCAAGAGGACATGGAGGGCTGCACCGTTTGGTTGACCGGGTACATTTCCAAATATTCCATGGGGGTAATCAGTTGGATATCGTGCTGGTCGTAATAGATTTTTTTGAATAAATATTCCAAAAATTCTATGCCCTCATACCACCAATGTCCGTACAGTTCCGCGTCGTACATAGACACCACCAGCGGTTTGCGGTCCATGAGCGTGGACAAATACTCAATTTGTTTTTGGCGGTTGAACATAAAGTTGCCCGCGTGTTGGGCGGCCACGTCGCGCGCCTCGGCCGGGTTGTAGGGGGCCTTTTGGTTTAAGGGCACCTTGCCCGTAATCTTGTAATATTTTAGGCCGATGTTGCGGCGGACGCCGTCGCTGTGCAGGTAGGGCTTAATGTAATCATAATCTAAATCGTACCCCAAATCGCGGTAGAATTCGCGGTAGCGCGCGTCGCCGGGGTAACCCGATTCGGCGCTCCACACCTGTTGGGCAGACTCCATATCGCGCGCGAAAGCGGCCACGCCCGTTTTGGGGCAATAGACCGGGGCGTAAATGCCGTATTTGGGCCGCGGCGTACCGTGCAAAATGCCGTGCGATTCCAAAAAGAAAAAGCGGATGCCTTCGTCGCGCAAAAACTTGTCGTCGCCGGGGTTGTAGGCGCATTCGCCCAGCCAAATGCCCCGCGGGCTTTTGCCAAAGCGCAAGCGGTAATCGGCCGCCGCCACCTTGACCTGCGCATTGACGCTTTCTTTATGCACCATCAGCGGCAAATAGCCGTGCGTGGCGCCGCAAGTGATGATTTCCAGTTTGCCCATATTTTGGAATTTTTGGAACCCTTCCAAAATGTGGCTGTGGTACACGTTCTCAAATAAATCTTGAAAGCGGCGGAACTTGTCGTAATACATTTGCGCCACGGCGGCAAATTCCGTGCCGCGGGTGCGCTCTATTTCTTTGGCGGAAAGCTCTGCGCGCTGGTTTAAATAATGTTTAAAACGCCCAATAAGCAGCGGGTCGCTCATCATATTGCACAAAGGCGGCGTGAGCGACATCGTCAGGCGGAAGTCCACCCCCTCGGCCGTCAGTTTTTCAAAGACATTGAGCAGCGGCAGGTAGGTTTCCACCATGGCTTCATAGAACCAATCTTCTTCCAAAAAATCCGGGTATTCCGGGTGTTTGATAAACGGCAAATGCGCATGCAGTACCAGCGCGAGGTATCCTTTTTCTTGTCCCATGGTTATTTCCCCTGTTCGCGCGCGGCCTTGATGTGTACTTGGCGCGTTTTATCGCCTTTTTTATTGGAGGCTTTAATGGGCAGGTCCAGCACGGCGCCGGCGGGCAGGGCTTGGCGCAGGGAGAATTTGCCGTTTTGCAGCTGGATTTCTTTGCCATTGATGGTTACAAAGGCATTGGGAGAAGCCGAACCATAGACGATGATTTCGCAATCGGCCTGCAGCCAAATGTCCTCTTCCCCTTGCGGAGCGGGAGCGGGCACGGTGTGCAGGGCAAAAGAGGTCCACGAAGAGCGCGCAGAGCTGGGGGCTTGGCCCGCGCCGGCCAACTCCGTCAGCCGCCAGCGCTGGTCCACCACTTGCATCAGTTCACTGGCTCCCAGGCCGATACGGTCGGCACCGCAGAGCTGCAGTAGTTTAATAAAGTCGCCCTCTACGCTCATCCATTGGTCGTCCACTACCTCAGACACCTTGCCCGGCGGCAGGGTGGTGGTATTGCTGCGGGTCAGCAAAATAAACTGCCCTTGCGGGGTAACAAAGCCCAGATCCGCCACATAACTGCGGCCCGCTTGCGGGGCGTGGATATACCAGCTTTTGGCGTCAAAGATGACGGGCATATCGTAGTAAGCGCACGCATTGGTGCCGTCAAAATAATTCACGCCGCTGACGTCGTAAAGACGGATGACCGTGCGGGAATGGTCCAGCACTTCGCCGTATTGGGCGCGGACGCAGTCAAAGGTTTGGGCCGTAATTTCCCAAAACAGAAACATCCAAGCCGGATCTTTGGGAAGCAAATAGCTTTCCGTAGTGCCGTAGCCGCAGGGGATATCCCCTTGCTCTTGGGGCACAGTGGGCCGCACTGGTTGAAACGCGGCGGAAGATAAATTTTTTTCCATAATCAAACCTCACCCTTTTATATACATTTCCAAATACACAAGTAAGCCTGTTTAGACCACTATATTTTAGCATTTTTCACAGGGGTCTTGGCGGCCGGAGCGCGGTTTTTTTTGTTAAAGAGGAGGGCCTGTTTTTTGCAAAAGCCGCGTGCCCAACGCGTCAAATTAATGTAGAATGAAAACACAGGCCCATCCAGGGCAGGAGGCACCATGAAAGCGCTTTGTAAAACAAAACCCGCCAAAGGCGCGGAATACACAGAGGTGGATGTTCCCCAAATTAAAAAAGACGAATTGCTGGTTAAAATTTATAAAACTTCTATTTGCGGCAGCGACATCCCGGTATATAACTACACCGGCTGGGCTCCGCAGCGTATTCCCATTCCGTTTGTTTTCGGGCACGAGTTGTGCGGCACGGTGGTGGACGTGGGCGCGGAGGCTTACGGCTTTGAGAAGGGGGATTTTATTTCCATAGAATCGCATGTATGGTGCGGACAATGCTATGAATGCCGCCACAATCACCGCGATGTGTGCGCGCACAACCAAACCATCGGGTTGGACCGCCCCGGCGGCTTTGCCGAGTACGCGGCCATTCCGGCGCGCTGCGGTTGGAAGCACAAGGACGACACCTTAAAGGACATTGGCTCCATTATGGAACCGCTGGGCAATGCCGTCTATGCCACCTTGGCCAATGATATCAACGGCAAAACGGTGTTGGTCAATGGGATGGGCGCGCAGGGCTTGTTTGCCGCCAATGTCGCCCAGGCTTGCGGCGCGGCAAAAGTGATTGCCACGGAAACCTCCGCCTTCCGCAAAAAACTGGCCGAGCAAATGGGCGCAGACCTTATTATTGACCCGTCTGAAAGCGGCGCCTTGGAAAAAATTATCCGCGCCTCCGGCGATGAAAAGGGGGTGGATGTCGTCATAGAAATGTCGGGCCACCCGGCGGGCATTGATTTGGCCTTGCGCGCCATTAAACCGGCGGGGCATTTTGTGGCGTTTGGCCTGCCCGGCGGGCCGATTACCTTAGATTATGCCAATCTGATTGTTTTTAAAGGCGTGCAAATACAGGGTTTAACCGGACGGCAGGTGTATGAAAGCTGGTACACCATGGATGCACTGCTGCGCAGCGGAAAGATTAACCCGCGTCCCGTGATTACCCACCAATTTGAGATGAAGGATTTTGATAAGGCCTTTGCCGCCATGACCGACCCGGAACGCAAATGCGGCAAAGTAATTATGGTGCCGTAAGGAGAGACTATGAATAAAAAGTTTGATTTTTTGGATGCGGAAATTGCCCAACTCAAGGTGGAAAACCGCTTTATTTGTTTGCATGAGCTGCAGTCGGCCCAATCCCCCGTGGCAGTGATTGACGGCAAAAAAGTGGTCAATTTAACCTCTAACAATTATTTGAATTTAACGACCCACCCCAAAGTAAAACAAGCTGCCATAGAAGCCATAGAAAAATACGGCATCGGCACGGCCGCCGTGCGTACCATTATCGGCACGATGACCATGCACGAGGAATTGGAAAAACGCCTGGCCGCATTCAAGGGGGCCGAAGCGGCTATTTTGACCCAATCGGGTTTTACGGCCAATACGGCTACCTGCCAATGCCTGATGACTTCGCCGGATGATGTGCTGATTTCCGACGAGCTCAATCATGCTTCTATCATAGACGGCGGACGCTTGGCCAAGGCCCAAAAGAAGGTTTACCGCCACAGCGATATGGCGCACCTGAAGGAAATTTTGCAGAGTGACGAGGTCAAACGCGCCCGCCGCAAATTGTTGGTAACCGACGGCGTTTTTAGCATGGACGGCGATATTTGCAATTTGCCCGATATTGTGGACCTGTGCGACCAACACGGCGTAATTACGATGATTGACGATGCCCACGCCTCTGGCGTATTGGGAGAGCACGGGCACGGCACCGTGGAGCATTTCCATATGCAGGGCAAGGTGGATATCCAAATCGGCACGCTGTCTAAGGCCTTTGCGGCGGTGGGCGGCTATGTGGCCGGCCCGCAGAAGTTGCGTGATTATATGGTGTCCACGGCGCGGCCGTTTTTGTTCTCCAGTTCGCAACCGCCCTCTGTGATTGCCACTTGTTTGGCGGGGCTGGATGTGATAGAAAACGAACCCGATCGTCTCAAAAAATTATGGGATAATACGCATTATTTTAAGACGGCGCTGCAGCAGGCCGGCTTTGATACCGGGCACAGCCAAACCCCGGTGACCCCCGTCATGGTGGGCGAGAGCGCCAAAGCCCAAGAGCTTAGCCGCCGTCTGTTTGATGAGGGCGTATTTGCCTTGGCGATTGTGTTTCCTACGGTGCCGCGCGGCAAAGAGCGTCTGCGCACGATTGTTACGGCGGGGCACACGCGGGAAGACCTGGAATTCGCCGCCGCCAAATTTGCCAAAGTGGGCAAAGAAATGGGATTGATTAAATAAGCCGTTTCGGTTGGTTTAAAGGAGCGCGGGGAGTTTTTTCCCGCGCTCTTTTTTGTATGAAATTTTATTTTCTCTTTTTCTCGTCGTAGAAGTTGGCTCTCCTGTTTTAAAACACTTGCCTAATGTTTTTTTTTTGGTAAA
>CAVDMZ010000098.1:0-5093 GCA_963610115.1 Duodenibacillus sp. | reverse complement strand
GTCGTCATCCCCGAGTGTCTCTATCGGGGATCCCAACCGCTTTCGTTGTTCTCCGTCGTGCCGTTTGCAGTTAAAACAGCGGCCCTAGGATCGTCTGTAAAAAATAAAATTTACAACAAAAATCCGCCTTTTGTTTGAGCCGCTCAAAAGCGGCGAGTGAAAGGCGGAATAAAGAAAATTTTATTTTTTATGCTCCGCAGGGCCGCGGGGCCTTTTGGCCCTTTTCTTCCCTAGAGAAAAGGACATTAAAGAGCGGCAGCCTTTTGCCCACTTTTCTGCCCCGGAGAAAAGTAAGATGTTCCGCGGGGCCTCTTGGTCCTTTTCTGCCCCGGAGAAAAGCAGGATATGACGCGGGGTTTATAAAAACAGGGCAGACGCCCGTGAATGCGTCCGCCCCGGAGGTTAAACTGTTTGTCTTAATCGCTTAAAACAAAAAGTTCAACTGCCTTTTCGGCAAAATTTGCCCAGCCACAGCTCTAGCCCCGCCTCTTACCCCGTTGACGGGGCGGGCACACGGCCCTGCGCGTTAACACGCAGGGCCGTCAGCACAGCCATGGAAAAGTTATTTTACAGCCGCTTCTTTTTTGAGGAAATCAAACACCTTGCGCTCGTTCAAGGTAGCCAGGATATGTTCCTTGCGTTCGTTAAAGAAAGCGCGGATTTTCTTTTCGTCTTCTTTATTTTTGGCATTGGCGGTCAAGCTCTTGTCCAGCTCGGCCTGCCAATCGGCCTCGGTAGCCTGCAGATTTTCTTTTTTGGCAATGGCGTGGATGATGTAGCCAATGCGCAAGTCCTTCTCCACCGTGGGGCGGATGCGCTCTTCAAAGCTCTTTCTTTGTTCCGCGCTCAGTTGCTCGGTCTTGAGCTGCGTGACATTGCGCACAAAGTTATTGAGCGAATGGTCCGTATATTCCTGCACCAAGGTTTCGGGCAAGGCAAAATTGTTCATTTTGACCAAATGCTCTTCAATTTGGTTCACAAAATCGCGGGCGGAATTTTCTTTTGCCTCGGCATTGAGTCCTTCTTTCACGCGGGCTTTTAAGGCATCCAATGTGTCAAAGCCCATATCCTTGGCAAAGGAATCGTCCAAATTAGGCAACAGTTTGGTCTTTACATCGTCCACCGTTACATGGAAAGACAAGGTGTCCTTGCCTTCCTTCACTTCAAAATCTTTGGTATCGCCTTTCTTTAGGCCCAGTACGGCCTTGGCCAGCTCGGGCATGGTCTGCGGGGCGGACATATCAATGAGTTCGCTATCGGCGGATAGTTTGTAATCGTCCGCGCCGTTGCGCTGGCCCTTGTACTGCACCACGGCGTACACCTTATCGTCAATGACGGTGCCTTCCGGGGCACTTTCCAAGCGGGCGTTGCCTTGGCGGATGCGCTCCAACTGGTCATTGATTTCCGCCTCGGTCGCGGTTTCGGCTTTTTTGGTGACCGGGATCGCTTTGTAATCCTTCACGTCAAATTCCGGCGCGACATCCACGGCCAATTCAAACGCAAAGGCCTTTCCGTCGGAAAACGTATTAAAATCGGCCTTGGTCAACGAAGGCAGGGCCACGGGGTTTAATTTGCTTTGGTCCAACGCGGCGGAAATAGCGCTTTTGATCGCCAAGTCCAAGGCCCGTTCCTTGATGTGTCCGGCAAAATTTTGTTTGACCAAATCCATGGGTACTTTTCCGGCGCGGAAGCCCTGCATTTGGGCGCGGGACTGCACTTGCACGGCGGCGTTTTGGAACGCCTTATTAATCAGCGTCGGGGCCGCTTCCACGCTAAGGGTTACGCGGCAGCCTTCCTTGCTGAGTTGTTTGGTTTTCACTTCGCCTTCGGCGGCGGTTTTGAAAATGGACATGATCTTCAAGCTCCTTGAGTAGTATAAATAAATTTGGACGGAGAGGGACTTGAACCCTCAAGGGTCACCCCACACGCTCCTAAGGCGTGCGCGTCTGCCGATTCCGCCATCCGTCCTAATATATAAAATGTGGGCCATGTGAGGCTCGAACTCACGACCTTACGCTTAAGAGGCGTCTGCTCTACCAGCTGAGCTAATGGCCCGGTTAAAGAGATTATAGCAAATAATGAGCAGCAGAGGGGCGGGGCTTCTGCCCAAGGTACTGCCTCGTGTAGTTATTTTAACATATTTTATCTTGCCGGCGCAAAAAATATTTTTTTCCACCGCGCAAAAAATGTTTTTGCTCCTAGGCGGTAAAAATTAGCTATAATAATTTTGTTATTCACTTTTATGCTACGAGGTTTCTGTATGAACAAACTGCTTTGCGCCTTGCTGAGTTTTAGCTTATGGGCCGCCCCGGCCTTGCAAGCCTTGGATTTGGGCGATTTTGACAATATTGACGCCATTATGGAGGACAATGCCCTGACCGAAACGGCCAACCGCTACTCGGCCATGCAACTATCTTATTTCCCCGAAACGGCCACCCGCCTGGGCTTTGAATCGGCCGACGGCCAGCTGGACCAACGCAATACAGAACGCGACGCCCAAGCCCTGCGCGCCTATAAGATTGTGGAAGAAACCCTCAAGGAAGTCCGCCGCAAAAATTTGTCAGAGCCCAAAAAAACCGATTACGATATTCTGCAAGCCCGCTTGGCCATGGACAAATGGGAGCTTAACTCCGACCGCAACGCCTCCAACCCGCTGCACTATTCGCAAGTGTTTGACGCCATTTATGATTTAACCATCAAAAATCTGACCTACCGGGATTTGCAGGACCGGGATTTGGCCGCCCGCATTTATGCATTGCCCAAAGTAGCCGAACAGGCGGAAAAGAATTTGTCGGCCCCCCCGTCTTTTCTAAGCCAGCTGGCGATGGAACAGGCCTACTATGCTTACTTGTCCTTTGACGAAGTGGCCCAATACCTCATTGCCCGCGCACAGGACGACGTCAGCCGCGCCCAAACCCGCAGCGACGCGCTGGAAGCCAAAAAAGCCATTAAAAATATGTTTGAACTGTTTAAACGCTTGGCACAGGAAAACCAAGAGCAGGACTTCCGCTTGGGCGAAAAAGATTTTGCCTTTTTGCTCAAAAACCGCTATTTCATAGACCAAAAATTCCGCCCCATGGAAAAATATTTAACCAAAAACCTCGTCGCTGCGCAGCAGCAGTTAGCCAAAGCGCTGGAAATGTTTACGCTGCCCGTGCAGCAGGAGGAAATGGTGGTGGAAGAGATCCAAGTGCCCGGCGAGGAAACTGCCGACGCTGTAACCGTCACCCCGCTGGAGCCGGCGCCCGCCCCCAAGGCCAAAAAATCCAAAAAACAAGAGCCCACCATTAATGCGGCCCAGTTTTACGCGATCGCCCACCGCATCGTGCATGACGTAAAGAACCAAGATTTCCTTCAATCTTTGTCTAATGAAGCGGGTAATTTGGCAAAATTCTTTGCCCAAGACGATACCTTGCCTATGTCGGGGGTGGACTTTCACTTGCGCCCCATGCCCAGCTACTACGCGTATTTCAACGCCTACCGCTTTATGCCGCCGTTTGGTACGCAAAGCGACCCAAAGAATGACTTTCTGTTGCGCCTGCCCGCCGGCAATGAGATCACCAAGCAGGAAATGCTGGATAAGGATTTTAATGTGTTTAATTTAAAATTGCTCATGGCAGGACAACTGGTGCCGGGCGTGTATTACCGCGCGGCCTACAGCCAGCCGCTCTTGTCCTCCTTTCGCAAAATGTACTCCGTGCCGACGCTGCAAAACGGTTGGGAAGTATATGCCCAGCACTTGGCCAATGAACGCGGCTACATCATTACCGATGAGGAACAACTTTTCCTGGCTTGGGCCGACTATGTGCGCGCCATGGCGGCCCTGCTGGACCTGCGCTTGCACACCCGCCAAATGACCTATGCCGAAGCCTTGGCGTGGCTGACGGAGGAAAACGGTTTTGAAAAGACGCAGGCGGAAACGATGCTCAAGCTTTCCGCCGCACAACCCGGGCGGGCCATTAGCTACATTTACGGTTATGACGCGTTAAAAAACTTGCGCGCCAAATACCAAAAGAAACAAGGCAAAAAATTCTCTCTGGCCGATTTCCACGCCAAGGTAATGTCGCTGGGGAATATCCCCCCCAACCGCTTGGAAGCGGAAATGGAAAATGCCTACAAAGTAGAGAAAAGCCACCTGACCCAAGCGCTGAGCACGCCGTTTTATTTGAACTAAGAATAGACAGACAAAAGCCCCGCTCGGTTGAGCGGGGCTTTTTTGTTATCAGAAGATTATTATTGGTAAATGTCGTACCCGGGCACAGAGGCCGTAAGGCGCATGCCGAAGGACTGACAGACCTGGGCCCCTAGTTTTCTGTCTCCGTAGGCCCTGCACTCCCGGGTGCCGCCTTTGTAATAAGCCACATAAGAGACGCTCTCGTTCTCTATAAAGCCTTGCACAGCAAGAGGTTCGTAACTTGAATATAAGCAAAGGTCAAAAGTGCCATAATCAAAATAGGCGGAACAAGCCTCCCCAGAAGTAACCGGCTTCTTAGCAGGCGGCAGCTCAATATCCAAGGCTTGGGGGTCCAAGGCATATTCTCCATTGGCCAAAAAATACCGCTCCTGTGCCTGAACAATAGACGTCGTCAAAGTCACTAATAGCGTAAAGCGGGCCTTGGCCACAGCCACGCGATATTGCGGCAAGGCGATAGCGGAAAGTATGCCAATGATGAGAACCACAACGAGAAGTTCAATGAGTGTAAAGCCACGCAACTGTCCTCTCCTCGCGTCATTCCCGGGAAGGGCGGCGGCATTAAACAAACGGCCTAAACGGCCCGTAGAACGGTTTTTCATACTTACCTTCCTTTTTTGGTAAATTTTCCTTACAATCAAAATTTACCAAAAAAAAAACATTGTGCAAGTGTTTTAAAAAGGGGAGCCCACTTCTCCGGCGACAAAAAGGAAAAAAAGCAAAAAAACCAATAAGGCTGAGATTCCCGATTACAACCTTCGGGAATGACGGCATGGATGGGATCCGCCGTTTATAAAAAGTCGTCATCCCCGAATGTTTCTATCGGGGATCTCAACTTCTTTCGCCGTTGTGCTGTTGTGCCGTTTCGCCGTTTATCACATTAGTGTCGTGCTGAGGTGTT
>CAVDMZ010000097.1:0-5109 GCA_963610115.1 Duodenibacillus sp. | reverse complement strand
ATGTAACGATGTATCCGAACGTTATTAATTTGAAAGAACTCTTTGAAAATTGGGGATTCGAATATTGGGGGTATAAAGGGCAAGAACTCGTTTTGGTAAAAAACCTAATGAAATATGAACCAACCCGGACTCCTTTACAAAACTTTCCGTTAACGAATAAAAATTGTAGAAAATTTATTTTGCCCATCTATTCTAATTATCACACGACGTTACTTCCGGATTCTATCTTAAATACGGAAAAACCAATGGATTTTATAAAAAATATTGCTCACCGATATGCTTTACGCAAAATCTATATAACGGGAGCATATTCATGTCCCGCCGAAATCGGAGATCTTATTGTATTTTATCGGATTGGAGATAATAATGGGAAACCTAAGAAATATACCTCTGTTTTAACTAGCATCGGCATTATCTCTAGAATCCGGACAAATTTCCCTTCGGAAAAAGATTTTCTACAGGCTTGTGAAAATCGGACTGTCTTTTCAAATGCCGATTTGCATCGGTGGTGGCAGCGATACCAAGGCCAACTTATTGTTATGGATTTCTTATTTAAGGAATCATTAGGACATCGGATCCCTCTTGAATTTTTATGGGAGGAAGGCATCGTACCGGTTCCTAAGGGACCTCGGGTATTCCATCAATTGCTAGATGAGCAATTTGATAAAATAATAAAAGCATCCCATAAATTACAAGGCTCTTAACATGTGTAAAATTTTAATTTCTATCAAACCGCAATTCGTTAATCTTATCTTAAATGGTCAAAAGAAGTTTGAGTTTAGAAAAAATCTTCCTCAGAAAGAAGTAAATCTTTTGGTGATTTATGCCTCTGCCCCTGTGAGTCGCATTATCGGGGAGGTGGAAGTAACGCATACTTTATCCTATGCCCCCAGTACTTTGTGGAGAAAAACCTATAAAAACGCAGGGATTTCAAAGAAGTTTTTTGATAGTTACTTTTCTGGAAAAGAAATTGCCAATGCCTATGTCCTTGGAAAGATTAAGAAATTTAAGAGATCCAAATCATTGCTTGAATATGATATAAGGACAGCCCCACAATCTTATATTTATTTATAGCCAGAATAATGTTTGATTATTAATTAAAATAGCATAATTCCATATCAAATCTGCTGATTTTATAGCTAGGAATAGAGCGTCCTTTATCCAATACGACATTCAAAGGAATAAGCAATCTCTTCTTGTTAAGCCAAAGACCTATTGGCAACCCCTATGCTGAAAACCGCAGCATGTGCTCGGGATATGCTGGGTTGCATATCCAAACTCTATTGTTGCTCCGTATAATTAACCTGCTCAACTGCCTTTATGGGCGTCTGCGTTCCGTGGCAGAAAGACGGGCGAACCCATATTTGTTATTCTCTGCTAGATGTATTTAGTTTTTTGATATTTGATGATGATCTGTTACCCCTGTTTTGAACGGGGTTTTCTTTACATATATAGTAAAAATGATACAATAAACCCATGGGAATCATAACTAAAAAGCTACAAAATGTAAGTGTTGCAGCAGTTGAAGATTTTTCTCCTATTCTGTTAGACTGCGTGGGAGAGGATCAAGGTATTTATGTTCTGTATAAGGGAGCCAAGTTGTATTATATCGGACGAGCTGTTAATTTACAAAAACGTTTAGCTCAACATTTACGTGATAGACATCAGAAAAAATGGGATAAATTTTCTTTATTTGTTGTGAGCGATGAAAAGCATATTGGAGATCTGGAAAGTTTGCTTATAGACATTTGTGAACCTACTGGCAATCGCTCTCACCCAAAGGCAGAAGTGAAAGACTTAAAAAAAGAGTTTGAAGATCGTATTGATGCTTTTCATGCAGATGAAAAGGCTCTTTTATTAGGTAAAAAACCTATTTGCAAAAAACAAAAAATGATTTCCTTGCAAAGAATCTATAAAGGGAAAAAATATACAGCTGCCTTTGATTGTAAACAACACACTGTCCTTTATAATAAAGTTTTATATTCCTCTCCTTCCGCTGCTGCTAGGGCTGTGGTAAAACATAGCGCCAATGGCTTACTATTTTAGAAAGGAACGGATAAAAAAGGTAAACTCGTTCCATTAAAAAAATTGATTTAATTTTACCCCCGCATAAAACGGGGTTTTTTCTTAATATAGCTTGACTTATCTTTCGATAGTAAGCGTGAATGTAGTACGAAGTCAAAATCGCTTCTAAAAGGAGATAAGTTATGAAGAAAACCACTAAAAAATCAGCACCTACAAATAAATCCATACAAACAGTCTTGCGGGTAATCAATCCTACCACTACCGAAGACACATCGCTTGAAAACTTACCAATCCGGCCACGGGATAACCGATTGCCTGCCGTCGGCACAGTTATTACTAAAACCTATCACGGGAAAACCATAGAAGTTAAAGTCTTAGAAGACGGCTTTGAATACCAAGGCAAAACCTATAAAAGCATATCCCGTGTGGCGATGGATATCGTCAAACGGCCTATTAGTGGGTATGTGTTCTTCGGGTTATGCAAATGACGCCGCGCATACTGCCGCCCGTTAAAAACCAGTTTGTAAAGGGGTGTTCTGGTAATCCACTGGGCCGGCCCAAGAAATTGCGCGAAGAGGAACTCTTACAGCCTGCCATTAAGTTTTTTGATGAATTAGCCAAGGCCTACTATTTCAAAGGAAACTCGGCCCATAAGATAACCCGCATTCGGAAGGTGCTAAATGAGAAATAAGTGTTATTTACCCAAAAAATTTGATGAACTCAAAGGCTTGCCAGATGAAAAACTCTAATTTTGCTGGGATATATTCTATCGGTATCCGTTAAGAGGGAGAAAGAGCAAATATAGACCTTTGTGGTATGCCATTCAATGCGAGTTGTATAGTTGTAAACTGGCTGAAAAGTATATAACTCGTCTTGATAAGTACGCAGGTAACCCAGAAAAATACACTCAGCGGGCCCGTAAATGTAAATATAATTTAGCGTTAGGAACTATCCTAACCAAGAAATACAAAGGGCAGATTTATCAAGTAATAGTGAAAAATGAGAAAGAATACGAGTGGGAAAATACCATATATCCTAATTTAACCGTTATAGCGCAGAAGATAACTTGGGGTCACGTTAGTGGCCCCAAGTTTTTTGGACTCACGGGGAGGCAAGATGCCAAAAATTAACTGCGCTATATACACCCGAAAATCCACCGAACATGGCCTAGATATGGAGTTTAACTCACTCCAAAACCAAGAAGAAGCCTGCAAAGCCTATATCCTGTCTCAGGCGTTTAATGGGTGGGAGTATTATAAAACCTACTCCGACGGCGGCATTAGCGGTGGTACCATGGAACGCCCCAGCTTAAAAACACTCCTTAACGATATCCGAGCGGGACAAATACAGGTAGTTGTCGTCTATAAGGTGGACCGGTTGTCGCGTTCTATTATAGATTTCCACAAAATGATGCAAGAGTTTGATAGATACGGTTGCAACTTTGTGTCCATTACCCAATCGTTTGATACCAGTAATTCTATGGGCAAATTGACGCTTAATATGCTCTTATCGTTTGCCCAATTTGAGCGGGAGGTATCGGCGGAGCGCGTGCGGGACAAAATTGCCGCTAGTAAAGCCAAAGGCCTGTGGATGGGGGGAACGCCTCCACTTGGCTATGACCTCAAAGACAAGCAACTTATCCCTAATCCGCAAGAAGCCGAGCTTGTAAATCTGATTTTTACCAAGTATCTGGAACTGGAAAATATGCAAATGGTGGCGGAATGGCTCAACCAAAATGGATATCATACAAAATCATGGACTTCCCACAGTGGCCAGTTACGGGGTGGAAAAGCGTTCCAAAAGAGCAGTATCCAGCGGATTTTGACAAATCCCATCTATATCGGCCAGGTAGCGCACCTGGCCAAAAATAAGGTGTACGCCGGGCGGCATGAGGGCATTGTTCTCAAACCTGTGTGGGAGTCTGTACAAGATATGGTTCGGCGCAGGATTAGAGACCCGCACGCTTTTAGCCACTATCAAACGCATAAAACTGTATTGATAGGCAAGTTATATGATGATAAGGGGCAGTCCTTTCGGATGACGTCCTCTAAAAAGCAGGGCAAAAAGTTCCTCTACTATTACAACGGCGTAGGCGGGCATTATCTGCCGGCGGGGCAACTAGACGCTTTTGTGCTAAAAACGCTTAAAAAGACCGATTTTTACGAATTAGAGCCATTGGCTGATATGCAAGGTCTGGCGGATGAACAGTTGGCGCGTTGGGTAACCCGGGCGGAGTGCCAAACGGTGGGAAAAGCGCATTTTTTGACAGTGTTTTTAGATGAAAAGCAGGTTCGGGCGGATTTATCTGCTTGTCCGCGTATATCGGGCCAAGCGGAGGAACGAACAGAGGTTTTGCACCGTTTACTAGATAAAATATATGTAAAAAGTACGTTTTTGGTGGATAATGTGTCGTTTGTGAAACTACAAAACGGGACGGCGAGGAATATTTTGACGGTGCGGCAACTAAATGAAAGTTTGGTGCGTGGCCTAGCCCGTGCGTGGCAGTGTAAGAAGCTAATAGAAAAGGGGAAGACTACCCGCGAATGGGAAAAGGTAAGTGGAATGAATAAGCGTACGTTCGCTAGGTATTTGAATTTGTGCTATTTGTCTCCGCGTATAGAGGTGGATATTTTGGAATATAACAATCCGCGTACTATGAGTTTAAAAGAACTGATGAATTTGGCTGAAAGGGAAAGCAATTTTGCGGCACAGGAGAAGGCGTGGAGCCAGTGAAGTGGATCCTTCCACTTTCCCCGTTAGAGAACAAGGCCCGGAAACGGGCCTTATTTCGTCCCTTAAATACTACTCCAAGACCCAAATAGATAAAAATCCCGGCCGCGCCCCGTCGGGTGCATACCTAGAAAACTAATAAAAAAGACACCTCGCGTGAGGTGCCTTAAAAAATGGTGGACCGGACAGGACTTGAACCTGTGACCTCCTGCGTGTAAAGCAGGCGCTCTACCAACTAAGCTACCGATCCGAAATCTATTTCTATTTTAGCAAATAATGCGGTCGCTTTCCAAATTATCTGTTTAGGTTCAGACACATATGAGACTGGAGGAGGTTTGTTAAAAGTCTTGGATA
>CAVDMZ010000096.1:0-5199 GCA_963610115.1 Duodenibacillus sp. | reverse complement strand
GTGTACCACTGCCCGTCTAAGTACATACCAAACTCATGGCGGGCGGCGGGTTTGGCTTGGCCCGTTTTTTCCACCTCAAATTTTTCACGCACTTGGTCTAAAAACTGCGCGACAGAGCGGCCGTTTAAATCCTTGACCAAGCGATTGTAATCCATGATGTACAACTGGCTGGAGGGGAAAATGACCGCCAAAAAGAAATTATAACTTTCCTGCCCGGTGTGGTGCGGATTGGCGGCCTTGCGTTTGCGCGCCACGGCGGCAGCCGAGGCGGAGCGGTGGTGCCCGTCGGCAATGTAGAGCACGGGCAGCCGCGCAAAAATCTTGGTTACGGCGGCGATGTCCTTGTCCTGCTCCATGACCCAAAAGCTGTGGCCGATGCCGTCGGGCGTGGTAAATTGATAGACCGGCGCTTTTTGCGTCAGCGTCTGCACGCGTGCATCCATATCCGGCTGGTCCGGGTAGGTCAAAAAAACCGGGCCCGTGGTCGCGCCCAGGGTATCCACATGGCGGGTGCGGTCGGCCTCCTTGTCTTTGCGGGTCAGCTCGTGCTTGCGGATGATGCCCGCGTCATATTCCTGCGCGCTGACGGCGGCCACCAGCCCGTATTGGGTGCGGCCGTTCATCGTTTGCGCATAAATATAAAAGCAGGGTTTGCAATCTTGCACCAGCAGGCCGCGCGCAATAAATTTATCCAAATTCTCGCGGCCTTTGGCATAGACTTGCGCGTCGTAAAGCTCCACGTCTTCGGGCAGGTCAATCTCCGGCTTTTCCACATGCAAAAAGGAAAAGGGATTGCCCTGGGCCATTTCCCGCGCCTCGCGGGAGTTGATCACGTCATACGGCGGGCAGGCGATGCGCTCGGCCTGCGCGGCGGGACGGTACCCGCGGAAAGGTTTTACGGTAGCCATTAGTTCACCTTGTGCAAGAATTTCCCCGTGGCGGCATATTCATGGATGATGCCCACGGTGCATTCGGCCACGGCGTCTTGCGCCTGGTCGGTGCTGGCGCCGATGTGGTGCGTGCCGTAAATATTTTCCGCCCCGGCGTAGGGGGAATAGTCAAAGGTGCTGTCCGTGGCCTTGGGTTCGTTTTCATACACATCCAGCCCGGCCTTGAGCCCCTTGCTTTTGACGGCGTCCGCCAAATCCCGGGCCACCACCAGCCCGCCCCGCGCGGCATTGATAAAAATGGCGCCGTCTTTCATCGCGTCAAAAAACTTTTTGTTAAACATTCCCTTGGTTTGCGGCGTTTCGGGAATGTGTACGGTAACTACATCGCTTTGGGCGGCCAAGGTGTAAAGGTCCGGCTCCGGCGTGACCCCGGCGGCGCGGAAGACTTCGGGCTTGTCGTTGGGGTCATAGGCGACGACCTTCATCCCAAATGCTTCGGCGCGTTTGGCTACCTCGCGGCCGATGGCTCCCAGCCCGATAATGCCCAAGGTGCGGCCAAAGAGCCCCTTGGCCTTGCCGTATTCGCTTTTATTCCATTTGCCTTCGCGCAAATCCCGCGTGTTGTGGTAAAGGCGGCGGTCCAGAGCCAAAATAAGCCCAAAGGCCAGCTCCGCCACGGCCACGGAATTGGTACCCGGGCAGTTGCACACGGCCACGCCTTTTTCGGCGGCGTGCCGGACGTCAATGGTATTGGTCCCGGCTCCGGCGCGGATAATCAATTTCAGGGCGTTGCCTGCGTCTATGACGGCGGCGGGGACCTTGGTGCTGCGCACGATTAAAATCTCTTGGTCCTTTATAGCCGCGGGCAAGGTGTTTTCGTCCAAGGCCGGGTCTGACGTGATTTGATGTCCCTGTTTGGCCAGCACTTCGGCCCAGTGTTTGGGGAATTTATCCGCAATTAAGATATTCATTTTGCCTCCGTTTGCGCGCGCAGATCGGCCACAATGGCATCTACGGCTTGGGTTAATTTTTGGTACTGTCCTACGCCGTGAATGTCCACAAAGGGAAAGCACGCAATGCGCAGGGAGTTTTGTTTGACGGCGGAATATTTTTTAATTCCGTCCTGCAGGTTAGCCAGCCCGGTGGCCTTTAAGGCCTTGCTGATTTCGGCCGCGTCTATTTTCGGGTCGGTTACTTCCAAGGTCAGCGTGGTGTAAGAGCGGTGCGCTTCGTCGGCAATCAGCGGGCGCAGCCAACCGGTGCCCGCGGCCCATTGGAGCAGGTATTGCGCGTGTTGGCGGCACAGCGCGTCCATGGCTTTCAAACCGCCGTTTCCGTTCATCCATTGGCAGGCTTGGTTAAACATCCAAATATTGGTGGTGCTGGGGGTGTTGACCGTTTGGCCTTTTTCCTGCGCCTTTTGCACCGCGTAGGAAAGGTCCAAACTGTAGGGAATACGGCGGTGTTTTTTGGCCTCTTCTATGCGCGCCACGGCGGCGGGACTTAAAATAATCACGCTGCTTCCGCCGCCTACGCCGAAGCATTTTTGCATGGAAAACACCATAACGTCAAATTGGTTTTTGGGCAAGTCGCGTCCGCCGGCGCAAGAGGTGCAGTCCCACGCGATGAGCGTAGAGGGGCCCTTGGCCTGCCACGCGTGGCAGAGATAGTCGTCTGGGATTTGCGCCCCGGTGGAGGTTTCGTTGGGGGTCAGCACGACCAGGCTGGCTTGGTAATCGGGATGCTCCTTGGGGAAGAATTCGCCCTCGGCGGCCTCCTTGAAATCCTTTTTTACGCTCTCTTCCAAACAGCCGGCAATCTTCTTGCACCAGAGTTTAGAAAACGCCCCAAAGCTCAAGCCGGAAATAGAATCGGTGGTCAAACTCCATGCTACGGCGTCCAAGGCCGGGGTTGCCCCGCCCATAAAAAAGAGGACGGTGTACTCCTGCGCCAGCCCCAGCAGCTGGCGCAACTGGGCGGCAGCTTCTTTATACAGACCGTCGGTAGAAATATCTTTGGCACGGTGGCTGCGCTCAAACAAGGTTTGGCTCAGCGGGGTTTGCCGGATGACCGGGTGGCCTTGGCTGGGTCCGCAAGTGAAAGTGGAGGTAGGCAAATCTGCCCCGTTTAGTTTTACGCTCATTTTTATTCTCCTTGTTTCAAGATATACCCTCATTGTAAAAATGTTCGGCCGAAAATGCAACTGCTTTTTTGGGGCTGTTTTGCGCGGCGCGGATTTTGTAAAATATAAATGTAAGATTTATTTATTCCTACAGGAGAATTCAATGAGCTGCGAAAAATGCACCCCCGAAGTGAAGGAAATGTGCTGCGTCTGCAAAGGCGCCAAGCATGACCCGGCCCCGATTCCCGAAGAAGGAAAATGGGTAAAAGCCAAACAAATTACTGATATCAGCGGTCTGACCCACGGGGTGGGTTGGTGTGCGCCCCAGCAAGGCGCCTGCAAGCTGACCTTGAACGTTAAGGGCGGCGTGATTAAAGAAGCCTTGGTGGAAACCTTGGGCTGCTCCGGCATGACGCACTCTGCGGCCATGGCTGCGGAAATTTTGCCGGGTAAAACCATTTTGGAAGCCTTGAACTCCGACCTGGTGTGCGACGCCATTAACACTGCCATGCGCGAGCTGTTTTTGCAAATTGTGTACGGTCGCACGCAGAGTGCGTTTTCCGATGACGGTTTGCCTGTGGGCGCCGGAATGGAAGACTTGGGCAAAGGCCACCGCTCCCAGGTGGGCACGATGTACGGCACGCAGGCCAAAGGACCCCGTTATTTGGAAATGGCCGAGGGGTATGTGCTGGAAATCGGCTTGGACAAAAACAATGAAATCATCGGCTATAAATTTGTCAACTTGGGCAAGATGATGGACGCTATCAAAAAAGGCGAGGATGCCCAAAAAGCGTTTGAAGCCAATGTCAAAACCTATGGCCGCTTTGACGAAGCCGTCAAGAAAATTGACCCCCGCAAAGAGTAAGCCCAGGAGAGAACTTTTATGATTACATTTGAAGGATACGAAAGAAGAATTGACAAGATCAACGCCGCGCTGAAAGCCGCCGGCATTAAAGATTTGGAGCAAGCACGCCAAATCTGCTTAGACAAAGGCATTGACGTGGAAAAAATCGTCAAGGGCATTCAGCCTATCGCCTTTGATAACGCCGTCTGGGCCTACACCGTGGGTGCGGCCATTGCCTTGAAATCCGGCGTGAAAACCGCGGCCGAGGCGGCCGAAAAAATTGGCGTGGGCTTGCAGAGCTTCTGCATCCCGGGCTCCGTGGCCGACCAGCGCGCTGTGGGCTTGGGCCATGGCAATTTGGGCGCGATGCTGCTGCGCGAGGAAACCAAATGCTTCTGCTTTTTGGCCGGACACGAAAGTTTTGCCGCCGCCGAAGGCGCTATTGGTATCGCCCGCACGGCTAACAAGGTGCGCAAGGAGCCCTTGCGCGTGATTTTAAACGGCTTGGGCAAAGACGCGGCCTATATTATTTCCCGCATTAACGGGTTTACCTCCGTGGAAACGGAATATGATTACAAAACCGGCGAGCTGAAGATTGTCAGCGAAAAGGCTTTCTCCGACGGCGACAAAGCCAAAGTGAAATGCTATGGCGCCGACGATGTCAACGAGGGCGTGGCCATTATGCGCCACGAGGGCGTAGATGTGTCCATTACCGGCAATTCCACCAACCCGACCCGCTTCCAGCACCCCGTGGCCGGCACCTACAAGAAATGGGCCATTGAAAACGGCAAAAAATATTTCTCCGTGGCTTCCGGCGGTGGCACGGGCCGCACGCTCCACCCGGACAATATGGCCGCGGGACCTGCCTCTTACGGGATGACCGACACCATGGGCCGTATGCACGGCGATGCGCAGTTTGCGGGGTCTTCCTCCGTTCCGGCGCACGTGGAAATGATGGGCCTAATCGGTATGGGAAATAACCCGATGGTCGGGGCGACCGTGGCGGTGGCCGTGGCCGTCAGCCAAGCAAAATAAAAGACCTTTCGTCTTTAAATACGGGGTGCAAGACTTTGTTCTTGCACCCTCATTTTTATAATGGAGTTATTGTTGTTTGTCTTTCCGTCGTTACATAAAACGGGGTCATCCTAGAGTGTCTTAGTCCAGGATCTTCCATTTTTCTGGTAGTGGCTGTTGCCTTTACTCAATAAACAACGGGAAAATGGAAGGTGCTGAGCAAAGACACCTCAGTATGATCCTAATTTTTGTGAACGGCGAAACAACACCACAACGAAAGCGGTTGAGATCCCCGATAGAAACACTCGGGGATGACGACGTTTTACAAC
>CAVDMZ010000095.1:0-5279 GCA_963610115.1 Duodenibacillus sp. | reverse complement strand
GTGCCGAAGGATGAATGCGCGGCGCCGTGTGAGGATTGCAGTTGTGATGAGTATGCCCAAAGCAACCGCTGTGAGTGCGACGCCAGCTACAAATCCGCTAATCCGTGTATCTGCACCCCTTATAGTTGTGCCTGTTCTACTTATGCGGCAAAGAACCCGTGCGAGTGCTCTCCCAATAGCTGCGCGTGTTCTACTTATGCGGCAAAGAACCCGTGTGTGTGCTCGCCCAATAGCTGCGCGTGTTCTACTTATGCGGTAAAGAACCCGTGCGAATGTTCGCCGAATACTTGCGCGTGTTCCACATACGCGGATAAACACAAATGCGAATGTAACAACGATTGCACTTGCGAGGAAGACCCCGACCAAGAGAAATGTCAAAACTGCTCTAACGCGACTTACGCGGCGGCCAATCCGTGCGAATGCGACGCCACCTATGCGAAGAAAAACCCGTGTGTCTGTGCACCGGATACTTGCGCCTGCTCTACTTATGCGGCAAAAAATCCGTGCGAATGTTCGCCCAATAGTTGCGCTTGCTCTACCTACGCGGATAAACACAAATGCGAATGTAACAACGATTGCACTTGCGAGGAAGACCCCGACCAAGAGAAATGTCAAAACTGCTCTAACGCGACTTACGCGGCGGCCAATCCGTGCGAATGCGACGCCACCTATGCGAAGAAAAACCCGTGTGTCTGTGCACCGGATACTTGCGCCTGCTCTACTTATGCGGCAAAAAATCCGTGCGAATGTTCGCCCAATAGTTGCTCTTGCCCGGCGTATGCGGCAGAACACCCTTGCGATTGCGACAGCACCTATGCGTCGGCGAACAAATGCGAATGTGACGCCACTTATGCCTCCGCCAACCCGTGCATATGCGACACCACCTATGCATCGGCAAACAAATGTGTATGTGATGCCAGCTATGCGGCGAAAAATCCGTGCGAATGTAAAGGGGAGTGCGCTAAGCCGTGTGATGAAACGAGTAAGCCGGCAACCACCCAAAGCTGTGGTAACTGCGGCAGCCAAACCCGCAGTGTAACCTGCGATACCACCAGCGGCCAATGGCAGGAAGGTGCTTGGGGTACTTGCTCCGGCGAAGGCACCTGCTCTGCGGGAGCCACGGAAACCAAATCCTGTGGAGGGACAAAATATGGCGGCAATCTGACGCGTACCTGCAACAGCAGCTGCCAGTGGGAGTCTTGGAAAGATAACTGCTACCTCAGGAAAAAGACTTGTAGTTGGTGCGGAAAAAGTTGTGGCGCCAGTGTGGACGGAGCGAGTGGCGGAGAAACCATTGCCAATGTCTATGATGGGGACTCCTGTTCTGATGAAGGATCAACGGTGTACAGAGTGGTTGATGGCAGCAACAGCAACCAGGTAGTCCTGTTCGGTCCTCTCGTATGCGAGTGTACCTATACAGATTAATAGCCAACGCTTCTCTTCAAATCCCCGCCGCGGTAAACGGCGGGGATTTTGAGTGGTCTTTACTTCATCATCGCAGATTTTACGTCGGCACCCATGGGGGTGGGCATGCCGGTGCGGTCCACACAAACCAAGGTGGTTTTACCCTTGGTGCATAGACGGCCGTTTTGGTTGGTGATGACATTTTCAAATACAATTTTAATATCTGAAATTTCCAGCACTTTGGTGCTGACGTCTATCACATCGGCGTAGCGCACGGAATATTTATATTCCACTTCTTGCCGTGCCACCACAAAATATAGTCCGCGTTGCATCAGGGCCGGTACTGAAAAACCCTTTTCCGCCATGAACAAGGTGCGCGCCTCTTCAAAATATTTTAAATAATTGGCGTAATACACTACATTGCCGCAGTCGGTATCGTGGTAAAAAATAGTTTTCTTCATATTATTCTCCGATGATCTTAATCAGAACACGTTTGTTGCGCTGCCCGTCAAATTCGCCGTAAAAAATGGTTTCCCAGGGGCCAAAATCCAAGCGCCCGCGGGTAATGGCCACCACCACTTCCCGCCCTAACAGGGTGCGTTTTAAATGCGCATCGCCGTTGTCTTCCCCGGTCAAATGGTGCTGGTATTTATCCGCGCCATAGGGGGCCAATTTTTCCGCCCAACGCAAAAAATCAGCATGTAGCCCGCGTTCATTGTCATTGATGAACACAGAGGAGGTAATGTGCATGGAATTAACCAGGCACAACCCCTCGCGGATGCCGCTTTTTCCCAGGGCGGCCTGCACTTGCGGGGTGATGTTGACAATGTCGTAGCGTTTGGGAGTATTGAGTATCAGATATTCGGTATAAGATTTCATATATAAACTATAGCAAATCCGTCCCATGTCCGGCGCGGTCTTGTACGCACGGAGTGCTTATTTGTTACAATATCGGTATGGAAAAAGAGAAACTGATAGAGCTTTTGCGCAATCCCAAAAAGACGCAAGTCTCCTCCGCCCAAACTTCCTCCGCGGAAACGGCCCCGCAGGGGACGGCCCGCGCGGCCGCGCGCAAAGCCTCCGACAAACGGGCGGCTATCTTGGCGGGCGTGGTAACGGCGTTGGTGCTGGTCTCTCTTTTGTTTATTTTTTCGGCGCAAAAACGGGCGGAAAACATTACGGCGTCTTTAGACCCCTCCGTGCTTAAAGGCTTGGTGGTGGACCGAACTTTTAATCCTTCCAGCGGGCCACGTTATGTGCAGGTAGGCGAAGGGCAAGACCGCAACGTCACGGTGGTGGAGTCCGGCTCCACCCTGCCGGTGATCTCCCGTAATAATTACCGGGCTTTAACTCCTAAAAATTATGAAGTGATTGGCGCCGCGCCGTGGGCCTTGTCTATTAATGTTTCTTCCAACGCAGACGACCCGGAGCTGCTGCGTTATTTGTTTAACCGCACCGAAGTAACGGAAGGCTTTTTGAAACGGTCCGATGTGGCCCCGTGGCTGGCTGACCCGGCGGCCTTGGCCCGTTTGGCCCAAGACTCCCAAGCGGTGGCGGATTTTTTGGCCGATGAAACCGTGCAAAAGGTCCTCTCCTCGCCGCAGTTGCTGGAAGCCTTGGCGGGCAGCCGTTTGTTTTCCAGCGTGCTGGTTAGCAAGGCGGTCAAATATTACCGGGATAACCCCGCGCAGGCGGCCCGGCTGATAAATGCTAACGCGGCCTTGGTGGCCTTAAAGAAGAACCCGTCCGTCCGGAAAGAAGTAGCGCGGAATCATTACCTAAAAAATATTTCCGCTACACTTTTAAAATAAAATTTGCTATAATTTTCTTACGGCAAGATTTACGCGGGCGTGGTTCAATGGTAGAACACGACCTTGCCAAGGTTGAGACGAGGGTTCGATTCCCTTCGCCCGCTCCATTTAAGAGGCTTTGCAAGAGGCCTCTTTTTTTATGTCCCTTTTTCCCGCGTTTTGCCCCGGCCGCGGGTTAATTGGTAAAATATACCTATGCAAGAAATGACCCTTTCTCTTCCCCGCGTGAGCCGGATGGTCAGCGTAGAAGTGTTAGACAGTACGCAAAATCTGGCGCGCGAATTGGTGCGCCAAGGCACGCCCGACGCTACACTGGTGCTGGCTTATGAGCAAACCGGCGGCCGCGGCCAGTATGAACGCACTTGGGACGCCGCCCGCGGCGGGATTTATTTTACCTTGGTGCTCCAACCGCAAAAGCCCGTTTGCTACAATGCCCGCTTAAGCATAAAAACCGCCGAAGCGGTGTGCGCGGCGCTTGAAAAACTTTTTGGCTTTAAAACAAAAATCAAACATCCCAACGATGTATTGGTGTGGGAGGAAAAAACCCGCCGTTGGAAGAAGATTTGCGGCATTTTGACGGAATCTTTTGTGCAAGAGGGATGCGCCTGCTGGCTGTTGGTGGGGGTGGGGATTAATGTCAATAACCCGCTGCCGCGTACCCTCAAAGACAGCGCCACCAGCGTTAAAAAATTGGTGGGGCACGATATGCCGCTGGAATTCCTTTTGCAGGAAACCTTAGACGCCTTTTGGGTTCGCTACGCCCAGTGGAAACTTTCCAGCCAAATCTAAAAAAATAAAAACCCCGGCTTAAAACCGGGGTTCAAAGTGTTTTTCTGCCTCTTTTTAATGCCTGCCTGGGGCGCTCTTATGCATCGCCCAAACACTGCTTGACCTTGATGACCAAGTCTTTAAGAACAAAGGGCTTGGCGCAAAAAGCCTTGACCTGCGGGAACGGCTGAAACATATGCTCCGATTCCACCAACGCCGATGTAACAATGACGGGAATGTTGTTTAATTCGTCGTCTTGTTCCATAATAGAGGCCACGGCCCGGCCGTCCAGCCCGGGCAGCATAACGTCTAAAATCACCAAATGCGGCCGCACCTCTTTCATGCGGGCAATGGCGTCGCGCCCGCTTTGGCAGGTGTGCACCTCATAGCCGGACTTCGTCAATACCAAACTAAGCAGCTGCAGAATGGTGATTTCATCTTCCACAATTAAAATTCGTTTATTCATTTTGTATCCCCTGTGTTTATTTTATTATACTTTTTATATGGCCTCAAATACTTTTTTAGCGCATACCTGGAAAAATATGTTGGCATTTTCGGAGCCCTTTTTCAAGCGGGGCGAAGGAGTAGTCTGCGGTTTTTCCGGCGGGCCGGATTCGGTTTGCCTGCTGCATTTTTTGAAATATCTTTCCGCCAAAAAGCGTTTTGATTTGTACGCCGTGCACGTCAATCACGGCTTGCGCGGTGCGGCGGCGGACGCGGACGAGCGTTTCTGTAGGACTTTGTGCAAGCAATGGGATATTCCCCTTATAGTGCAAAAAAAGGCCGTGCGCCGTTGGGCCAAAAAATGGGATTTGAGTTTAGAGCACGCCGCGCGCAAAGTCCGTTATGCGGCCTTTGCCGCCGCCGCCAAAAAATGCGGGGCCGGTAAGTTGGCCTTAGGGCATCACTTGGATGACCAAGCCGAAACGGTGCTGCTTAATTTACTACGCGGTACGCGCGCGCAAGGCTTGTGCGGCATTCCCGTGCGGCGGCCCTTAAATTCCTCGGTGGAAATTGTGCGGCCTCTGCTGTGTATCACGCGCGCGGAGGTGGAGGCGTACCTCAAGCAAAACCAGTTGCCCAGCGTAACGGACCAAACCAATTTTGAGGATATATATACCCGCAACTGGGTGCGCCATGAGTTGCTGCCTATGCTGGAGCAAAAACAGCCCAAGATCCGCCAGCACTTAGCCAAAATGGCACAAGATTTGGCGAAGCGGTTGGGCGCGTAAGGCTTTTTTCTCGTCGTAGAGGTTGGCTCGCCTTTTTAAAACACTTGCCTTTCGTTTTTTTTTT
>CAVDMZ010000094.1:0-5412 GCA_963610115.1 Duodenibacillus sp. | reverse complement strand
ATACGGGGCTGCCTCGGCGACGGGCGCATACGGCGCTGCCTCGGCGACGGGCGACCAAGGCGCTGCCTCGGCGACGGGCTGGAGAGGCGTGGCCAGTGCGACGGGCGAATACGGCGCGGCCAGTGCGACGGGCTCACAAGGCGTGGCCAGTGCGACGGGCGAATACGGCGCGGCCAGTGCGACGGGTTGGAGAGGCGCGGCCAGTGCGACGGGCTCACAAGGCGTGGCCAGTGCGACGGGTTGGAGAGGCGCGGCCAGTGCGACGGGTTGGAGAGGCGTGGCCAGTGCGACGGGTTGGAGAGGCGTGGCCAGCGCGACGGGTTGGAGAGGCGTGGCCAGTGCGACGGGCGAATACGGCGCGGCCAGTGCGACGGGCGACTATGGTGCGGCCAGTGCGGAAGGAAAATACAGCATTGCCTGCGGTTTGGGGTGCCAATGCAAGGCCAAAGGTGCAAAAGGCTGTTGGCTGGTGTTGGCCGAAAGAACCGCACAAGGCGAGATTTTGACCATAAAAGCGGCTAAGGTGGACGGAAAAGAAATTCTCGCCGATACCTTTTATCAGCTGAACGGTGGACATTTTGAGGCGGTCAATGATTAAAAAGAGCTTTACCTTGCAGGAACTGCAAGCGGCGCATGATAGCGCACAGCACGTAGTTAATGGCATATTGGGCATTTGGAAGGCCGCAGAAGGTGCTAAGGCCGTCCGACTAGCTGAGCAAGTGAAAGACGCGTACGAGGCGGATTTTGAGCGGCTCTTGCGCGGGGTGCCCCCCTTGCAAGCCCACATCTACGCGCATTTAAACCCGGACCACGGGACACTTCCCCTCTGCGGAGAGCATGACGGGTGCCGGAAGGCCGACAGCTGCAAAAATTGCGGTTATTACGAAAATTTCAAAGAAAAGTTGCGGGACAATTTCCGCGACTAAAAATGAGGGAGGTCAAAAATGAACAAAATACAAGAAATTAACACGCCGGAAGTGGTACAATCCGCGCCGGTGGTAAGCGAAAGCGACCTTGAAGCCGCCATAAAGGTGGCCGAGCGCAACGAGCTTTTGGCTCGCAAGATTAAGACGCTGGCGCTTAAGCAGACCAATGCCAAGGACTGGGCGGACATGGACGGCAAGCCCTACCTACAGGCGAGCGGGGCGGAAAAGATAGCCCGTCTGTTTGGCATTAGCTGGCGCATTTGCGAGGGGTACCCGCAACGCGACGACCAAAAGGATGACAAAGGCTCTTACTATGTCTACACCTACAAGGGCGAATTTGAAATGGGCGGGAAGACCATTGAGGTCATCGGTACATGCAGCCAGCGGGACAAATTCTTCGGCCGCAAGGGCGGAGAGCTCAAGAACGAAAGCGAGATTGACGTGACCAACATCATCCGCAAGGCCATGACAAATATGGAGGTCAACGGCATTACGCGCATGCTGGGCATCCGTAACCTTACCTGGGAAGAGCTGGCGGAAGCGGGTATCAAGCAAGGGCAGAGTGCCGCTGTCAATTATAAAACCAAAGCCGGGGAAACGGAAGAGGTGGAAGGGGCCGTGCAAGCCCTGGCCGTTAAGAGCGGAGCCACCAACGGCAAAGCGTGGAAGATGTACACGCTTACCGTAAACAATATACGACTGACTACGTTTGATACCAAGCTGGGCGAAGCCGCAGCCGAGGCCAAAAAGACCGGGCAACTGGTACACATTACCTATAAGAACAACGGCAAAGGCAACAACGTAGAAACGCTGGAAATCGTACACCTTGACGAACCGGCGGAGGAGGTGGGCCATGAATAACAGCGTATCCCCGGAGGTATTGGCCGCCGAAAAGCTGGTGGAAGAAATACCCGCCAAACGCAATGCGGATTTGACCGCCAAGGCACAAAACCGCTGGATGCCCAAAAACTTTTACGCAAGCGGTATTAGCGAATGCGACCGCCAAATGGTGCATAGTATATTTGACTGGGACAAAAGACCGCTGGCAGATGCAAACTTGCAAGCCATTTTTGAAGCGGGCAAGAGCGAAGAAGCGCGCATTGTGCGGATGCTCTCAGAGCTGGGCTATGAGGTTATCGGACAGCAAAACCCCATACAGATAAGACACCCCAGAACGGGGGAGCTGATTTGCACGGGGAAAATAGACGGCAAAATTGTGGTGGGCCGCAGCGCGGTCCCCATGGAGCTCAAAAGTATGAACCCCAATGCCTTTGCGCGGCTTAATAGCGTAGAGGATTTCGCCAAAAGCCCCTTTTACCGCAAATACCTAAAGCAAATGCAGTTGTATTTGTACGGTAACGGAGAAGAGGCGGGGCTTTTTATTGTAAGCGACTTTCGTAATATTAAAGTGTTCATCGTCTATTTGGACTTGGGCGTCTGTGAGCAAATCCTCAAGCAGCTGGAGCGGTGCTGGGACTACGTGAAGGCCAAGAAGTACCCGGAGCCGATAGACTACCGCCCGGAAGTGTGCGACTATTGCCCGTTTGAGTTTTTGTGCACAAAAACGACCTGCAATAAAGGGGCGGAGTTTTTGGAAAGCGCGGAGCTGGAGCAGGATGTCGCGCGCTGGCTGGAGCTCAAGCCCTTAAAGGCCGAGTTTGACGCCTTGGACAAGGCCATTAAGGAGCCGCTTAAAAAGCAGGGCATTTTAAACGCGGTCATCGGTAGTAAATACCAAATTGTAGGCCGGGTGCAAAAACGGACCACTTATGATACGAAAATGCTGAGCGATGAACAGCGGCAGGCCATAAAGACCGAGAGCGAGTGTACGGTCTACAAGATAGCGGCGCTGGATACGGAGAAATAGAGGTCAAAAAAGATTTAGGCCTCATCCTACCATTTGAGGCCGAACGGGGGCGGACCGACCTCCCCGCCCCCACCTTTAGGAGGTTATTATGAAAGTAAAGAAATGTGCCAAATGCGGGCAAATTAAGCCCGCGGAAGAGTTTAACAAGAAATATAACGACTTGCAGCCCTATTGCCGGGAATGCAACCGGGAGTACCCCAAAGAGCGGCAGGCGCGGACAGACAGCCATTTTAATATATTGGAGCTGCCCAACGGGGTGCACGCATTTGTGCTAAAAGAGGAGTACCGAAATGCAGACTGAAAGCGCTTTCCAAATAGGCGTTGTGCGTATGTTGCGCACGGCTGGCTTTTTTGTATTTGCGGTACCTAACGGAGGGAGCCGCAACGCCCGGGAGGCGCACAATTTGCGCTTGCAAGGCGTAATGCCGGGAGTGAGCGACCTTGTGGTGCTTTTCCCGGATGGCCGGGCGGTGTTTATTGAGCTAAAAAACCCCAACGGAAAAGGCCGCCAAAGCCCCACGCAGAAGGATTTTGAAGCGCGGGTAGGCCTACTGGGCCATGAGTATCTGTTGTGGAGCAACTGGGGGCAAGTAGAGGCCTTTATCAACGAACGCCGCGGACAAGCGCAAGCTGATGTGCAGGTAGGAGGGACACTGTGAAGATACCGTATATAAAAATTTACACCGCTGACCTGTTGGCCAAGACGCGCCGGTTAAGCGCCCAAGAAATTGGGGAAGCGGTTATCGCGGCTTGTGAGCTGGCATTTGAGGGAAGCACTGACTATGAACAATGCTTAAGCATTGCTAGCGAAAATGCTAAAGCATTTTTCAACATGCTAAAAGAGTGGACAGAGGATAGCAAAGAAGCGCTCAAAGTGCAGCGTGAACGGGCCCAAAAAGGGGCACAGACGCGTTGGCAAAAGAGTGCGGCTGTCGTCGGTGCTAAAGCATATGCTCAAGCAATGCTTAAGCATAACGCTAAGCAATGCCATACAGAAACAGAAACAGAAACAGAGACAGAAATAAAAAAAGACTCTGTAGAAAAAAAGACCGAGGCTGCTCTTTTTGAAAAACCCAAACCGCAAAAGGATGTGCTTTTTGAGCGTTTTTGGGCTGAGTACCCAAAACAACGGGCCGGGGCCAAGGAAAAGGCCCTCAGCGCTTTTGACGCCGCGCTCAAGCGGCACCGGGAGCTGACGGCCCGGAGCTTGATAGCCAAAGCCCAGGAGTACGCCCAAAGCGACGAAGTAGCCCGGGGCTATGCCAAGGGCGCGCAGGCTTGGCTGAATGATGACCGTTTCCTGCAGGATTACAAACCTGCCGGACCCGGGGGAAACGCTCTGCAGGACGCCCGCAAAGCCGGGCAAGCCGTGATTGACGAAATGTTCGGAGGAGGCCCAAGATGAGCGAATTATCGTGCCCTTACTGCCACAAACCCTACATTCCGCACCCCTACCGGGTGGGCGACCGCACCGGGAGTATGCCCATGCCGCAGTGCCGCTGCGAAGAGAAAGCCTTTGCCAAGGAGGACAAGGCCGCGGCCGAGCAAGAGCGTATGTCGCGGATAGCGGCGCTGAAATTGCCGGCCATTTTTGCGCCCTACCGGCTGGAGGACCTGACCTGCGAGCACGCCGCGGACGCCCGGATTTTTGTTGAGGGCTTTACTCCCCGGCGGAGCAAGGGGGTTTTCTTGTACGGGCCCAATGGCAATGGCAAAACGACCCTTGCCGCCGTGATATGCAAGGAGCTGGCCTACAGGGGCTACAAGGTTCTATTTACGACAATGACGGATATGTTAGACCGCATGGAGAGCGGCGTAGGTATCAACCGCGCGGCCAAGGCGCAGGCGGTGCTCAAAGAGCTGACGGGGTATGACTTTGTAATTTTTGACGACTATGGCCGCGAGAACTACACTCCGCTACGCTTACAGAACGTATTCCAAATCGTGGACCGCCTTTACACTCACCGCGTGGTGTTTGGCGTAACGGCCAACCCGGAGTGCATGGCGCGGTTTGCCAAAATACCCGAATTAGAGGCTATCAAGGACCGCATGGCGCAAGTGCTGATGAGCTGGGCTTTTACGGCCCCAAGCTTGAGGAGAACGAAATGAGCAAGAATAAAAGCAAGACGCTGCCGAGCAAGGCCCAGCTGTTTGCCTTGGAAGGCTCCGGCTATTGCCAAAACTACGACGCAACAGACGCGACATGTCTGTCCTGTTGCCAAAACAACGAGGGCCCCTACCGGGCCGGATGTTTCCGCCGCGTAGACGGCAATTAGACGGCTATATTAGCAAGAAAAAACGGGAGGTTTTATGAAAGAAAATATGTTGAAAATTTTGTTTATTGCGCTGGTCATCGGCTGTTTCGCCGCGGCGGCGTACGAAACAAGCTTGAACATTAAGGCCAAGCGGGCATTGGTACAAATGAGCCATTGCCCTTGCGTGCAGGAGGTGCAAAATGGAAACTAAATTAAAGCCGTGCCCGTTTTGCGGAAATTCTAAAACAGTGTATACAGAGAAAGACGAAAACGGTTTTGAAATAGAAGTAGTTTGTGCGTTGTGTGGTGCAAAGGGACCACAATATAATAGGCGTGGTGGCGCTATAGAAGCATGGAACCGACG
>CAVDMZ010000093.1:1618-5493 GCA_963610115.1 Duodenibacillus sp. | reverse complement strand
CCCTAGGACCATCAGCCCCAGCAATGTAAAAAGACCTAACTTGGTTTCCGGTTTCATAATATTTATTCTACCTTTAGTTTAAGTTTAAATGCACTAAAATTACAGAGTATGACTAAAAACTCTCCTGCGTTCTTTGCGGCGAAGAATACTTCGCTATTTAAGCAAGCAAAAAAATCACTTTGACGCCAAAAACCGCCAACCGCTTCTTTTTTCAAGGTTTTTGTGGGTAAAAGTGATTTTCTTTGCGGCGAAGAATACTTCGCTATTTGAGCAAGCAAAAAAATCACTTTGACGCCAAAAACCGCAGAAAAAACTATCCGCGCAGTTTCATTTGGATAGGCCCTTGGCTGGAGCCGTCCACAAACTGCCGCACATACGGGTTCTCCGTGCGGCGGAAATCCTGCGGCGTGCCGTACATCATAATCTGGCCTTCGTACAAAAAAGCAATGTAATCGGAAATCTTAAAGGCCGAGTGCATATCGTGCGTAATGACGACGGAAGTGACGCCGATTTTCTTCTTCATCTCCAAAATCAAATCGCTGATGACGTCGGACATAATCGGGTCCAAGCCGGTGGTGGGCTCGTCGTACAGAATACAGGCCGGACGAACGGCCAGCACGCGCGCCAAACTGACGCGCTTGCGCATCCCGCCGGAAAGCTCTGAAGGGTTGAGCGCGGCCACTTCCGGTTTGAGCCCCACCATAGCCAGTTTTTCCTTGACCACGGCCGGGTATTGCTCCTTGGGCGTATCAGTCAAGTATTGCAAGCCGAAGGCCACATTTTCCCCCACGGTCATAGAGTCAAACAAAGCCCCCTCTTGGAACAAATACCCAAAATGCCGCCGCACCGCCGCCAACCGGAACGGGTCGCTGACGCGGGTAATGTCTTTGCCGTTGACGATAATCTGTCCGCCGTCGGCCGTTTGCAGGCGCATCATACATTTAATCAGCGTGCTCTTGCCCGATCCGGAACCGCCTAAAATAGAGGTTACCTTGCCGTCCTCTATTTTTAGGTTGACGTCCTGCAATACCGTATGGGAGCCAAAGCTCTTTTTTAAATGTTTGATTTCTATCATTTAAATTCCAAATGCCGTTAAAATGGCGGTCAAGAAATAATCCAGCACCAAAATCATCACAATGCACGTTACCACGGCCCCGGTGGTGGCCTTGCCCACCCCTTCGGCACCGCCGCGGGTGCTAATGCCCTTGTAGCAGCAGACTGTCGCTACCAAAAAAGCAAACACAAAGGATTTTAAAAAACCGTGCATAAAATCGTTGACGTCCATAAAGGTGGTAATGTCGCTGGTGTAAATTTCGCCCGGCACGCCCAAGGCGTACACCGCCACCAGCCACCCGCCGATAATCCCAAAGAAATTGGAAAACACCGTCAGGATGGGCATCGTCAGCAGAAAGGCAAACATCCGGGGGATGACTAAATACTGCGTCGGATTGGTGCCCAAGGTATGCAGGGCGTCTAACTGCTCGGTAACCGCCATGGTGCCGATGTGCGCCGTGACGGCCGCCCCGGCCCGTCCGGCCACCACCACCCCGGTCAATACGGGGCCCAGCTCGCGGATGAGAGAGAAGGACACAATCGTCCCCACATAAATGGGGTCGCCGAAGATGCTGTTAATGGTGTTGCCCGCCTGCAGGGCCAGCACCATGCCCGTAAACAGGCTGGTCAGCGCCGTCACGCCAAAGGATTCCACGCCAATGACTACACTCTGCCGGACAAACTGTTTAAATTCAAAACGCGAACGCACCAGCCAAAACCCGATAGAGCGCACCATATCGGCCGCTCCGCCGGTTTGGCTGAGCCAGTTCATCATCCGTTTGCCTAGCGAGGTAATCATATTTCTTTGTAAAACCTCTTAACCCGCGGCATCAGCAAGGTCGTCAATTCATAGTCAATGGTGCCTGCCCAACCGGCCACTTCTTGGGCGCGGATTTGCTGCGCGTCCTGTTGGCCGATCAGCACCGCCTCATCACCCACTTGGGCCCCAGCCACGGCAGATACATCCACCATACACATATCCATGGTAATATTGCCCACTACCGGGCAGCGCACGCCGCGGATGAGCACCTGGGCCTTGTTGGACAAGGCGCGCAAATACCCGTCCCCATACCCTACGGGCAGGGTGGCCACTTTCATCGTGCGCGGCGCAATAAAACTGCGGTTGTAGCTAATGCTGGCGCCTTGGGTTACGTCCTTTAAAAATACGATACGGCTCTTGAAGGATAAAACGGGCTCATACCCCGCCTCCAACCCCAAGGCCGCGTGGCCCGTACGCACCATATCGCAATAGCTGTCCGGGCGTAGCGCAATAGCCGGAGAAGCGGCCATATGGCACAGCTGCACCGGAATTTTGTGCAAACGCACATTGGTCATGGTATCGCGGAAATAGCCGATTTGCTCCTCGGTATAGGCCGGGTCGGTGTCCACGCTGGACAGGTGGGTAAACAGCCCCTCCAGCGTAACAAATTCATCGCCGTGTAATTCGTGGATGATGTGCATCACGCCGCCGCGCCGGGTGCCGATACGGCCCATGCCGCTGTCTTGCTTGACGTGGCAGCGGGCCTTTTTGCCCAGCTTGCGGGCAATTTGTTTAATGGCTCGGGCCGCCTCCAAGCTGGCCACCGCCACAGACAAATCGTATGTAATGGCATATTCAAAGGCTTCAAACGGATAGAGGCTGCCCAGCACCAGCACGGGCAAAGTAATTCCCGCTTGTCGCAGCGAAATACCCTCTTCCACCGAGGCCGCGCCAAAAAAGTCGCACAGGCGGTGCTGCTGGGCGTACCCTCCCAACCGCGCCGCGCCGTGGCCATAGGCATTGGCCTTGAGGACGGCCAATATTTTGACCTCCGGGCCCACTTGGGCGCGGATTTTTTGCAGGTTGCGCCCATAGGCGGCTAAGTTGATTTCGGCCCAAGTCGGGCGTAAAAAAGGAATATCCACAATTACTCCGGGATGAGCGTACTGCCCGCTTCCACCGGACCCAGGTCCGTATTTTCGGGAGCGGGGTTGGTAAATAAAGTGTATTCGCCCAAAAACCGCAGCGCCACATCGCCCACCGGGCCGTTGCGCTGTTTGGCGATGATCAGCGTAGCCTTGTGCTCCAAGGCGGGGTCGTCGCGTTTATAATATCCGTCGCGGTGGATCAGCGCCACCACGTCGGCGTCCTGCTCAATAGAGCCCGACTCGCGCAAATCAGAAAGTTGGGGTTTGTTGTCGGCGCGGCTCTTGTCCTCGTTCTTGCGGCTAAGCTGCGAAAGCGCCAGCACCGGCACATTCAAGTTGCGCGCCAGTTCCTTGAGCATACGGGAAATTTCAGACACTTCCTGCTGGCGGCTCTCTTGGCGGCCGGAGGAACGGATGAGCTGCAAATAATCTATGACAATCAGCCCCAGCGTCTTGCCCTGTTTGGCCAGCTCATTGGCCAAGCGGCGCGCGCGCATACGGATTTCGGTAATGGTAATGCCGGGGGTATCATCAATAAACAGCGGCGCATCGGAGAGGCGGGCCAATTCGCGCGTCAGGTCCGGCCATTTGCTGCGCGGGAACATACCGGAGCTGACCTTGTGTACCTCCGCCATGGCCGCAGCACAGAGCATACGGGTATAAATGGATTCGCTACCCATTTCCAACGAAAAAATAGCCGTCGGCACGCCGCAGTTGACGCAGGCATGGTGAGCAATGTTGAGCGCCAAGGCGGTTTTACCTTGGCTGGGGCGCGCGCCCAAGATAACCAAATCCGCCTTGCGCAGGCCGCCGGTTTTATAGTCAAATTCCGTAAACCCGGTGGGCACGCCCTTGACGGGATTTTTGTTCAGGTGCGCCTTTTCAATAGACTCCATAACCTTAACGGCCAAATC
>CAVDMZ010000093.1:0-1502 GCA_963610115.1 Duodenibacillus sp. | reverse complement strand
AATCCTTTGACGCGACAAACCCGCGCAAATCCTTCTTTTGGCTGAGTTTAAAAATTTGCTCTTGGGCCAAATCTATCAGTTTTTCCGGCTCGTCCTCGCCGCGGTAGCACTCCTGCACCAGAGAGGTCGCCGTGCGGATCAGGTCGCGCACGAGGAATTTTTTATACACGATATTGGCATAATGTTCCACGTGGGCGGCGGTGGAAACCTTATTGATGAGGTCGGTCAAATACAGCTCTCCCCCCACCTGCAAGAGCAGATTTTGGGTTTTCAGCTCCTCGGTCAGCGTAACCAAGTCCACCGCTTGGTTTTTGTCCACTAAGGTTTTTATGGCGGCAAAAATCTTTTGGTGGGCTTCCTTGTAAAAATGTTCCGGCTTTAAAATGTCCAAGGCCCGCTCTACGGCCTCGGCCTCCATGAGCATAGAGCCCAGGACAGCCATTTCAGCGTCTAAGGCTTGGGGAGGGATTTTTTCTTCTAATAAATTGCTGGCCATACCAACCTCTTGCGGCGAAAAATAGTCCGGCTCCCGCGCGCGCAGGGGCCTTTTGTTTATTGTAGCAATTTTGCCCCTATTAAATCCCCTTTCTTGCGGGGCGGGCGGGAATTTTTTAATTAAATCCGGCAAAAAAATATATAATGGGGGTATGAACTGCATATTTTGTGGCATTGTCCATGGGGAAATCAAAAGCCAAATCGTCTATGAAAACGACGAGGTGGTGGCGTTTAAAGATTTAAATCCGCAAGCGCCCACCCATTTGCTGATTGTCCCCAAACAACACATCCGCCGCCTGGCCGAAGCGCAAGACGGCGACGCCGAACTGCTGGGCAAGGTGCTGCTGGCCGCCCGCGATTTGGCCAAAAAATACGGTATAAAGGATTTCCGCCTGGTTACCAATAACGGCAAGGGTGCGGGGCAAAGCGTGGACCATTTGCACTTTCACTTCATGGCCGGCCGCCGCTTTCTGTGGCCTGCCGGATAATTTGACCCCGGATAGAAAACCCCCGCAACCAAATAAAAGGCTGCGGGGGTTTTTACTATAGAGAACAATTAATTATATCTTCTCAGGGGTGCCGCCGCTAGGAGTGCCAGAGCCAGCGCCACTATTATTTTGTAGCGGCTACTTCCTCCCCGTCCGTGTTGCAAGCATTGGTTACCGAGTCCACACCGCAGAAGTCGGCGCACAGGGCTTTAGATGCTTCGTCAGAACCCGGCGTGCAGGTTACCACCGTGCTCTGGTACGGGCGGCTCAAGCTGTAGGTGTATTGGGAGTTGTTCACGCGCTTAGCCGTGGCTAAAGCCTTATCAAAGTCTCCCGTACCCAGGGTAATGGCAAAACCATTGCCGCAATTGTCAATCTTAGTACCCGTCGCATCAGCGTGCTTACCCGATTTCAACTTCGTGCAGAAAGTAGCCGTTGCCTCAGACGTCGGGGACACGTCCAAACCGCTATACAATTTAGCATAGCTGTTCATCTTCATGTAGCGTCTTTGCTGCGCTT